>JAQTVU010000194.1 GCA_028706695.1 Mycobacterium sp. | reverse complement strand
GCCTGGGCGTCCAAGGGCGTGGCTGGCGCTCGTGGTGGCCGGCCTCGTGGTGGCGATCTTCATTACTCAGGGCCGTTGATTCGCCGCCAAATACCAGGCGATCGCGTTGGTGTGCGGGGCATGTGCGGCGGTGTTCGCCGGTGTCATCAAGTACGCGCTGGCCACCCCGAAGGGTCTCGCCGCGGGCCTGGCCTGGCCCGCGGCGGCGGTCACGGTCTTCGCCGCATTGGGTTTGGCGGCGGGGCTTTTGGTGCCGACGGTGCGGTTCCGGCCGTTGATCCGGCTGACCGTCGAATGGGTCGAGGTGCTGGCGATGACCGCCTTGCTGCCGGCGGCGGCAGCCCTCGGAGGGCTGTTCACGTGGCTTCGCCACTGAATCGGGCGTGCCTGCGCGCCGCAGCTTGGAGTGTCGTCCTGGCCCTCGCCGCACTGTCAGCCGATCTCCCTGCGGCCGGGGCCATCACGCCGCCGTCCGTGGATCCGGCTCTGGCGCCGCCGGACGGCCCGCCGCGGCCCGATCAACCGATGCGCCGCGCCAACAGCTGCTCTTCGCCGATCACCGTGCGAAACCCGGACGTGTCGCAGCTGGCGCCCGGTTTCAATCTGCTCAACATCAGCACGGCATGGCAGTACAGCACCGGCAATGGCGTGCCCGTCGCGGTGATCGACACCGGGGTCACCCCCGGCCCCAGGTTGGCGGTCGTGCCCGGCGGCGACTACATCATGGGCGAGGACGGGCTCTCGGATTGCGACGCCCACGGCACGATCGTGAGCTCGATCATCGGCGCTGCCCCGCAAGGGGTTCTGCCGATGCCGCGACCAATGCCGGCCGCGCCTGCCTTCCCCGCACCGGCCGGGCCGCCGCCGGCCGTCGGCGCGCCGCCACCGCCGGTCGAAGTGCCGCCGCCGGTTGCGCCGCCGCCGCCCCCGCCGCCGGTGACAATAACCCAGATTTTGCCGCCGCCGCCCGCGCCGCCGCCCCCGCCCGACCAGCCGGGTGCGATGGCGCCGTCGAACGGACCCCCGGACCCACAGACCGAGGATGAACCCGCGGCGCCGCCGCCCGCGCCGGGGGCGCCCGACGGGGTGGTGGGCGTCGCCCCGCACGCGACCATCATCTCGATCCGCCAGTCGTCGCGAGCCTTCGAGCCGGTCAATCCGCCGCCGGCAGATCCCAACTCCGACGAGCGGGTCAAGGCCGGGACGCTGAACACGGTCGCCAGGGCGGTCGTACACGCCGCGAACATGGGCGCCAAGGTCGTCAACATCTCGGTGACCTCGTGCCTGCCCGCGGCGGCGCCCGCCGACCAGCGGGCACTGGGCGCCGCACTCTGGTATGCGGCTACGGTCAAGGACGCCGTGGTTGTCGCCGCAGCCGGCAACGTCGGGGAAGCCGGCTGCGCAAACAACCCGTCGTATGACCCGCTGGATCCGGCAGATCCGCGCGACTGGCATCAGGTCAAGGTCGTCTCATCGCCGTCCTGGTTCGCCGACTACGTGCTCTCCGTAGGTGCCGTCGATGCCGGCGGCGGCGCGCTCGACAAGAGCATGTCGGGACCCTGGGTCGGTGTCGCGGCGCCCGGCACTCACATCATGGGCCTGTCGCCGCAAGGGGGTGGGCCGGTCAACGCCTACCCGCCGTCGCGGCCGGGTGAGAAGAACATGCCGTTCTGGGGCACCAGTTTTTCGGCGGCCTACGTCACCGGCGTGGCGGCGCTGGTGCGGGCCAAATTCCCGGATCTGAGCGCGCATCAGGTGATCAACAGGATCGTGCAGTCGGCGCACAATCCCCCCGCGGGAGTTGACGACAAGGTGGGGTACGGGTTGGTGGATCCGGTCGCCGCGCTGACCTTCGACATCCCCGCCGGCGACCGCATGCCCCCGGGCGCACGGAGCCGCGTGATCAGGCCTGCCCCACCGCCTCCGCCGCCGGATCACCGGGCGCGCCACATCGCCGTCGGGTTCCTCGGGACGGTGGCGGCGGCAGTGTTCGTGGTCGCGATCGCGGCGCGGCTGCGGAGGTCGTCGATGAAATGAGGCCCACGCTGACCGGGTTCGGCCAAGACAGCGATCGGCGCATGCTCGGGGTGCTAGTCGTGTTCGGGCTGGCGGTGGCCGCTTGGGCGGTGGGCGGCTCCGTCGGCGCGACGATCGCCGTGCTCCTGGGAGTCGCGCTGGTGTTCGTCCGGTGGTGGGGTCAGCCGGCGTGGTCGTGGGCGTTGTTGTGGTGGCGGGGCCGCCGCCCGATCAGCCGGACGGCGCCGATCACCGTGGCCCACAACCGCTCCGCCGGCGGCGTCCGCGTGCAAGAGGGGACCGCGGTGGCGGCGGTGCAACTGCTCGGCAAAGCTCACCAGGCCGCCAGGGTGACCGGCTCGGCGACCGTGGAGACCGAAAACGTCATCGATGTCGTCCAACTGGTGCCGATGCTGCGGCAGGCGCTGGGTCTGCGGCTCGAATCGATCAGCGTTGTGACGTTCGGCGCGCGCCACGGCAGCGTCGGGGACTTCCCGCGGGTCTATGACTCAGAGGTCGGCACCCCACCGTATGCGGGGCGGCGCGAGACGTGGCTGATCGTGCGGGTGCCGATGATCGACAACACTCAAGCGCTGCGGTGGCGCACAACCCTTGGGGCCGCCGCAGTTTCGGTCGCTCACCGCATCGCGGGGTCGCTGCGTTGCCAAGGGCTGCGCGCCAAGGTGGCCACGGCGCCCGACCTGCTCGAGCTCGATCGCCGACTGGGCTTGGACGCGGTCGCCGGCGATGCGCAGCGGTGGAAAGCCATTCGCGGGCACGGCGGCTGGATGACGACGTACGCCTACCCCGGCAAGGTGCTCACGTCGCGCGTGCTGGCCCAGACATGGACGTTGCGCGCGGACGAGGTCATCCAGAACGTCACCGTGTTTCCCGACGCGACATGCACCGCGACCGTCACGGTGCGCACCCCTACGCCGGCACCCACCCCGCCCAGCGCGGCGTTGCGCCGGCTCGACGGTGAGCAGGCGGCCGCGGCGGCGGCCAACCTGTGTGGCCCCCGGCCACCCCTGCGCGCACTGCGGCGCAGCACGTTGCCGGAACAGTTGATCACCGAGATCGGTCCCTCGGGCGTGTTGATCGGCAAGCTGGCCAACGGCGACCGCCTGATGATCCCGGTGACGGACGCCGGCGAGCCCTCGCGCGTGTTCGTGGCCGCCGACGATGCGATCGCCAAGCGGATCGTGATCCGCACCGCCGGCGCCGGGGAGCGGATCAGTGTGCACAGCCGCGACCCGGCGCGCTGGGCCAGCGTACGGATGCCGGAGCTGAATGTCGTCAACTCGGCACGGCCCGCGTTGAGGACCACCGTCAGCGTCGTCGAATACGTCGCGCGGCGCCAGGAACTCGGCGGCAAAGTGCTGGAGACGGCGATCGCGCCCGCCCCGCGGCCGGCCACCGTGATCACGATCGCACCGTCGGGGACGACGCTGCCAGAGGTGGACAGGCGCGGCTTCGAGGTAACCATCGAGCAGGTTGGCCCCGCGGCGGTGCAGGTCAGCGCGGCGGGCCTAAGTTGGCGGGTGGAGATGGATTTGTTCCGGGCAGAAAACCGGTATGTCGGCCTTCCGGCGGCCACCATGTCGATCGCCACCTAGACCGGTCAACAAAGCCGGTTTGGGGAGCATAGCTTGATGGATGGTGGGCGCGGTGGCTGACTTACACACAGCCCGTAGGCATTTCGACCGGGCTATGGCGATCAAGACCCGGCAGGGCGGGACGGCGGCGCTGCCGGAGTTCGTCGCCGCAACCGAAGCCGACCCGTCGATGGCCGACGCGTGGCTGGGGCGCATCGCCTGCGGCGACAACGACCTTGCCTCGCTCAAACAGCTCAACGCCAGCAGCGAATGGCTGCACCGCGAAACCACGCGGCTGGGTCAAAGCCTTGCCGCCGAGATTGCGCTGGGACCCTACCTCGCAATCACGGTCACCGACGCCTCCCAGGTAGGGCTGGCGTTGTCGTCGGCGCTGACCATCGCGGGGGAGTACGGCGAGGCCGACAGACTTTTGGCCGATCGCGACCTGCTCGACACCTGGGCCAACTACCAGTGGCACCAGCTGGCGCGCGCGTTTCTGATGTATGTCACCCAGCGCTGGCCCGACGTGTTGTCCACGGCCGCCGAGGAGCTGCCGCCACAGGCGATCGTCATGTCGGCGGTGACCGCATCGATTTGTGCGCTGGCGGCCCACGCCGCTGCCCACCTCGGGCAGGGACGGGTGGCGCTGGACTGGCTGGACCGGGTCGACGTGAGCGGCCATCCTTCGTCGTCGGGCCGCTTCACCGCCGACGTCCTGACCGCCTCGATCGGCCCGGCCGATATCCCGTTGCTGGTCGCCGATTTGGCGTATGTGCGCGGGATGGTGCACCGCCAGCTGCGCGAGGAGGATCGCGCGCAGATCTGGTTGTCGAAGGCGACCGTCAACGGCGTGCTGACCGAGGCCGCCAAGGAAGCGTTGGCCGACCCGAATCTGCACCTGGTGGTGACCGACGAGCCATCCATCGCCAGCCGTACCGACAGGTGGGACGCCGCGACGGCGAAGAGCCGCGAGCAGCTCGACGACGACGACGCGGCCGAACGGCGCGCCGAGCTGCTGGCCCAGGGGCGCGAGCTGCTGGCCGGGCAGGTGGGCCTGGCGGCGGTCAAGCAGGCCGTCGCGGCCCTCGAGGACCAGCTCGAAGTGCGCCTGATGCGCCTGGAGCACGGGTTGCCGGTGGAGGGCCAGACCAACCACATGCTGCTGGTCGGTCCGCCCGGCACGGGCAAGACCACCACCGCCGAGGCGCTGGGCAAAATCTACGCCGGACTGGGAATCGTGCGGCATCCCGAGATCCGGGAAGTCCGCCGCTCGGATTTCTGCGGCCACTACATCGGGGAGTCCGGACCCAGGACCAACGCGCTGATCGAAAAGTCGCTGGGCCGAATCATTTTCATGGACGAGTTTTACTCGCTGATCGAGCGCCACCACGACGGCACCCCGGACATGATCGGCATGGAGGCCGTCAACCAACTGCTGGTGGCATTGGAGACACACCGGTTCGACTTCTGCTTCATCGGGGCGGGGTACGAGGAGCAGATCGACGAATTCCTCACCGTCAACCCGGGTTTGGCGGGGCGGTTCAACCGCAAGCTGCGGTTCGCGTCGTATTCGCCGGCCGAGATCGTCGAGATCGGTCACCGCTACGCCGCGCCGCGCGCCAGCCTGCTCGACGACGCCGCACGCCAGGCGTTCCTGGAGGCGGCGACCACGATCCGCAACTATCTCACACCCGGCGGGCGCCACGGCATCGACGCGATGCAGAACGGCCGGTTCGCTCGCAACGTCATCGAACGTGCCGAAGGGTTGCGCGACACCCGGGTGGTCGCCCAGAAACGCGCGGGCCAACCGGTCACGGTCCAGGATCTGCAGATCCTCACCGCCGCCGATGTCGAGGCCGCGGTGCGCAGCGTGTGCTCCGACAACCGCGACATGACCGCCATCGTCTGGTGACAGCGAATCCGCGGTGCCAGCAGCAGACGGCCGGCGGCGCAAGCCGGGCCCCGGTAGCGTAGGCGTGTGACTACAAGCCGAGGCGCCGGGACGGTTTCCAGA
>JAQTVU010000193.1 GCA_028706695.1 Mycobacterium sp. | reverse complement strand
CTGCTCGCGCTGACGTTGTCGGGAAACGTCTAGCGCTGGGCGTTGGAGCGCACCCCGAGCAACACGTCCTCCCATGCCGGAACCACCGGTCTGCTCCGCCGGGTGGGCGCGGGTTTCTCGGGCGGCGTGCCGCCCGTGGGTTGCTCCGGCGGCGCGAGGTTCGCGGGTGTCTCGGTCTCCTCGAACTCGAGGTGGGTGACCCGTGCCAGCGGCCGCAGCCGGGGCTCGTAGTTGGGGGCGACGCGCTCGTGGGCCGTGTCGTCGACCGCGGTGACGGTTCCGCCGTGGGCGCCAGGGGCAAAGCAGAAGTGGGCGACGTTGTCGGAATGGCCCATCTTCCACGCGAGCTGCACCGTCCAGCGGCTGTCTTCGTTGCGCCAGGCGTCCCAGCCGACTCGGTCGGGATCCACACCGCGCGTCACCAACGCGGCGCTCACCGTCTCCAGCAGGGTCAGCACCGCCGGCCCGTCGGCGAGCACCGGGTGGGCGGCCGTTGCCAGCTCCGCCGCGCGTGCACGTTCCAGCAACACCGGGTGGGCGAACCGGCGGACTCGTGCGATGTCCGCTCCCGCCGCGGCGGCTACTTGCTCGACGGACGCGCCGGCACGGATTTTGGCCTGGATCTCCTTGGGGCTGAGCACGTGGGCGACCTCGAAGTCGCGCTGCGGCTGCGGTGCCTTCTGGTCGCGCAGGGCTTCGCGCAGCCGGTCGTCGGCCGCCAGCTTGAACCGCTCTGCGGGGTCGTGGCCTTCGCAGATGACGTATCTGCCGTCGGGATCGAGCCCAACCATTTTGAGTTCCCGCATGGCTTCTCCTCGCAGGCTCCGTGCATGTCGGCGACGGACCTTTGGTGCGCATTCTAGCCCGGCCAACCGCGGTGACCGGCCGAGACACGCTGACCGCCGGCTGACGATTCGCGGGTCAAAGCCGCTCGACGACCCAGTCGACGCACTGGGTGAGCGCGCTGACGTCGTCGGGGTCGACAGCCGGGAACATCCCGACCCGCAGCTGGTTGCGGCCGAGTTTGCGGTACGGCTCGGTGTCGACGATGCCGTTGGCCCGCAAAGTCTTGGCGACGGCCGCGGCGTCGACGCCATCGACGAAGTCGATGGTCCCGACGACCTGGGACCGTAGCGCGGCATCGGCGACGAACGGCGTGGTGTAGGGGCGCTGCTCGGCCCACGAGTACAACCGTTGCGACGAGTCGGCGGTGCGCTTGACAGCCCAGTGGAGCCCGCCGTTACCCAGCATCCAGTCGAGCTGCTCGGCCATCATGACCAGCGTGCCGATGGCCGGGGTGTTGTAGGTCTGGTTCTTCAGGCTGTTGTCCACCGCGGTCGGCAGCGACAGGAAGTCGGGGACCCAGCGGCCCGACGAGGCGATCGCCTGGATCCGGGCCAGCGCGGCCGGGCTCATGACGGCCAGCCAGAGGCCGCCGTCGCTCGCGAAATTCTTCTGCGGCGAGAAGTAGTAGGCGTCGGTCTCGCCGATCTCGACCGGCAGGCCGCCGGCGCCCGAGGTCGCGTCGATGACGATCAGGGCGTCACCGGAGTCGGCGGGGCGGCGGACCGGCACCGCGACGCCGGTCGACGTCTCGTTGTGGGCCCAGGCGATGACGTCGACCGACGCATCGCCCCGCGGCTCCGGGGCGCCGCCGGCGTCCGCCTTGAGCACGATCGGGTCGCCGACGAAAGGGTTCTTGGCCACCGCGGAGGCGAACTTCGAGCTGAACTCGCCGTAGGACAGGTGCAGTGAGCGCTTGTCGATCAGCCCGAAGGCGGCGGCATCCCAGAACGCCGTGGCCCCGCCGTTGCCCAGAACGACCTCATACCCGTCGGGCAGCGAGAACAGCTCGGCCAGCCCCGACCGCACCCGGCCCACCAGATCCCGGACCGGGGCCTGTCGGTGCGACGTGCCGAACAAACCGGCCGCGGTGGTGGCCATCGCCTGCAGTTGCTCGGAACGAACCTTCGACGGGCCGCAGCCGAACCGACCGTCGCGGGGTTTGATGTCAGCGGGGATCTTGAGCTGGTCAGCCATGCTCACCAGCGTAGTGAGCGGCGACGGCGCCCTCAGGCGGCGGGGCGCCCGCCGTCGGGGCGACCGTGCCGACCGGGTCGACGCGGGTCGCTGGTGTGGCGGTGCTCACCCGCCGGCGGTGACCACCGGTCGGGCCACAGCGCCGCCGGCCGGCCTGGAACATATCCGGTACCTGCGGTACCGTCTTGGATATTGCGCGTCCCAAATGTAAATCTCGCTGGGAAGGCTCGGGATGGACAGGACGGAAATGGTCCGGCGGTGGCGCCGCAACATGGAGGTGCGTGACGACGCCGGGTACGTCGACATGCTTGCCACGCTATGCGCGGGCTCGGTGCGGCGAAACTTCAACCCCTACACCGACATTGACTGGGACGCACCCGAGTTCGCGGTCACCGACGACGATGCCCGGTGGATCCTGCCGGTGACCGACCCGCTGGGCCGCCACCCCTGGTACCAGGCCCAGCCGGAAAACCGCCAGATCAAGATCGGCATGTGGCGGCAGGCCAATGTCGCCAAGGTCGGGCTGCACTTCGAATCCATCTTGATCCGCGGGCTGATGAACTACACCTTCTGGCTGCCCAACGGGTCGCCGGAGTACCGCTACTGCCTGCACGAGTCGGTCGAAGAGTGCAACCACACCATGATGTTCCAGGAGATGGTCAACCGCGTCGGCGCCGACGTGCCGGGCATGCCGCGCATGCTTCGCTGGGTCTCCCCGCTGGTGCCGTTGCTGGCCGGTCCGCTGCCGGTCGCGTTCTTCGTCGGTGTGCTCGCCGGCGAGGAACCCATCGACCACACGCAAAAAAGCGTGCTCCGCGAAGGGAAGTCGCTGCACCCGATCATGGAGCGGGTGATGGCCATCCACGTGGCCGAGGAAGCGCGGCACATCTCGTTCGCCCATGAGTTCCTGCGTAAGCGCTTGCCGGAGTTGACCCACCGGCAGCGGTTCTGGATCTCGCTGCTCTACCCGCTGACCATGCGGGTGTTGTGCCAGGCGATCGTCGTGCCGCCCAAGCAATTCTGGGACGAGTTCCAGATCCCACGGGAAGTCGAGAAGGAACTCTTCTTCAAGTCGGCCGATTCGCGAAAGTGGCTCAGCGACATGTTCGCCGACGTGCGGATGCTGGCCCACGACACTGGGCTGCTGAAAACGCGCTCGGCGCGGTTGATGTGGCGGCTGTGCAAGATCGGCGGCGAGCCGTCGCGTTACCGCAGCGCGCCGCAGCGCCGGCACCTGGCCGCCTAGGGTCTCCGGGCCGTAGCGCTATGCCGCACGTGATCACCCAGTCGTGCTGCAACGACGGCTCCTGTGTTTTCGCGTGCCCGGTGAATTGCATACATCCGACACCGGATGAGCCGGGCTTTGCGGCGTCGGAAATGCTCCATATCGATCCACTCGCCTGCGTGGACTGCGGTGCCTGCGTGAGCGCCTGCCCGGTCGGCGCGATCGCGCCCGACACCCGCCTGGACCCCGAGCAGCTGCCGTTCGTGGAGATCAACGCCTCCTACTACCCGAAGCGCCCGGCCAACACGAAGCTGCCGCCGACGTCCAAGCTGGCTCCGGTGACCCCGGCCGTCGCGGTGCAGGCCCGCCGTCAGCCGCTGACGGTGGCCATCGTGGGGTCCGGGCCCGCGGCGATGTACGCCGCCGACGAACTGCTCACCCAACATGGCGTACGGGTCAATGTTTTCGAAAAGCTGCCCACCCCTTACGGACTGGTGCGTGCCGGGGTGGCGCCCGACCACCAGAACACCAAACGGGTCAGTCGGCTCTTCGACCGGGTCGCAGGTCACCGCGGATTCCGCTTCTACCTCAACGTGGAGGTCGGCAAGCACCTGAGCCATGCCGACCTGCTGGCGCACCACCACGCCGTGCTGTATGCGGTCGGGGCGCCCGACGACCGGCTGCTCGACATCGAGGGGATGGGTCTGCCCGGCACCGCAACCGCCACCGAAGTGGTTGCCTGGATCAACGGTCATCCCGAATTCGCCTCGCTGCCAATTGATCTCGGCTGCAAACACGTGGTGATCATCGGCAACGGCAACGTCGCCCTCGACGTGGCCCGGATGTGCACGGCGGATCCGGGCGATTTGGCGCGCACCGACATCTCCGACCGTGCGCTGGCGGCGTTCCGGTCCTCGGCGATACGGGAGGTGGTGATCGCAGCGCGCCGCAGGCCGGCCGACTCGGCGTTCAGCTTGCCCGAACTGGTCGGGCTCACCGGCAGCTCCGAGGTTGTGCTCGACGCGGTCGGCCACCGGCTGGTGTCGGAGGACCTGGCGACGGTTGCTGATTCGTCGACCAGGAACAAACTCCGCATCCTGAGCGCGCTTGGCGACGGCTCGGCGCCTGCATCGCGCGCCCGGATCCGGCTGGCCTACCTGCTCACACCCAGGCGGGTGCTGGGCCACGAGCGCGCCACCGGTGTGGAGTTCGGGGTGACCGGCACCGGTGCGACGCGCCGGCTCGACGCGGGTCTGGTCCTGACGTCGATTGGCTACCGGGGCAAGCGAATCGACGCTTTGCCGTTTGACGAGTCGGCGGGCGTCGTGCCCAACGACGGTGGCCGGGTGATCGATCCCGACTCCGGCCGTCCGGTGCCCGGCGCATACGTCGCAGGCTGGATCAAGCGGGGACCGACGGGGTTCATCGGCACCAACAAGTCCTGTTCGCTGCAGACCGTTCAGGCATTGGTCGCCGACTTCAACGCCGGCAAGCTGAGAGACCCGACGGGCAAGCCGAAGGCGTTGGTCAAGCTGGTGCGCGCCCGCCGGCCCGAGGTCGTCGACTCCCGGGGATGGTGGGCGATCGACGCGGCCGAGATCGCCCGCGGCGGCCGCGACGGGCGTCCGCGCAACAAGTTCACCGACATCGCCGACATGCTCGCCGCGGCCGCCGCTTCGCCGCCGCCGTTCCGGCAACGCCTGGCGACTCGGTTGCGCTACCGGTAGCCGGTCCTCGCGGAGCGGCCCCACCGGTGACCGGTGGCTACCGGATCGGTGTGCCAGAGCGCCCGGAGCGATCGACACCGCACCGCGACGCGCGCCTCAGACGGTGGTGGTGGCAACCCGATCCCAGCCCTCGACCGTTTCCGGACTGCGCGGCCCCTGCCCCACGTAAATGGCCGACGGGCGGACCAGCTTGCCGAGCCGCTTCTGCTCGAGGATGTGGGCGCACCAGCCCGCGGTGCGGCCACAGGTGAACATCGCCGGCATCATGTCGGCCGGCACCTTGGCGAAATCCAGGATGACCGCGGCCCAGAACTCCACGTTGGTCTCGATGGTGCGATCCGGGCGCCGCTCGCGCAGCTCGGCCAGCGCGGCTTGCTCGAGCGCGACGGCGACCTCGTGGCGGGGGGCACTCAGCCGCTTAGCGGCGGCGCGCAGCACCCGTGCCCGCGGGTCCTCCGCGCGGTAGACCCGGTGGCCGAAGCCCATCAGCTTCTCGCCGCGGTCCAGGATTTTCCTGACCAGGCCGCGGGCGTCACCACTGCGCTCGACTTCTTCAATCATCGGCAGCACCCGCGCCGGAGCCCCGCCGTGCAGCGGCCCGCTCATCGCCCCGACGGCCCCGGACAACGCTGCCGCCAC
>JAQTVU010000192.1 GCA_028706695.1 Mycobacterium sp. | reverse complement strand
CTAGATGTCGCTGGTGAGGTAGCGCGTCTTGACCGGAGGCGCGGCCAGCAGGGGAGGCAGCTCCGTCAGCTTTCCCTCGCCGGCGCGAAACGCGCGGTAGGCCTCGTCGTCCTCGACCGTCGCCCAGATCTCGTAGATCAGCCAGTGCGCCTCGTCATCCTCGTCGACGAGCACGTCGGTGCCGAGGTTTCCCGCGAACGACCGGGTGTCCCGCAGCGCCCGGCCCAACACGTCGCGCGCCGCGGGAACCGACTCGGGCTTGAATCTGAGTTCCAGTGTCACGGTGACTGGCATGGTCGCTCTCCCTTGTTGCGGCGGCGCTCCCACAATAGGTGCCGACGATTCGACGCGCCGCGCCGGTGTCCGGCCCCGCGGCCGCCCGGTCGCCGCCGCGAGAACGCGATTTCCACCGTGAGCCAGCCGGAACTGGTCGCCGCCGATCTGGTGCGTCGGCGAGCGTCGCCTCGCTCTTAGACTTATTAGATCGCCGGGCCCAGCAGGTCGTCCGCGTCGCGGATGATGTAGCCGTAGCCCTGCTCGGCCAGGAAGCGCTGCCGATGCGCGGCGTATTCGGCGTCCAGGCTGTCGCGGGCGACCACGGAATAGAAGACCGCGCCCCCGCCGCCGGACTTGGGGCGCAGTAACCGACCCAGCCGCTGCGCTTCCTCCTGGCGGGAGCCAAAGGTCCCCGAAACTTGCACCGCCACCGAGGCTTCCGGCAGGTCGATGGAGAAGTTGGCGACCTTGGACACCACCAGGGTGGACACCCGGCCGCGCCGGAAGGCGTCGAATAGCGCTTCGCGCTCTTTGGTCCGCGTCGATCCTTGGATCACCGGGGCGTTGAGCTCGGTGCCCAGCTCCTCGAGCTGATCCAGATACGCGCCGATCACCAGGGTCTGCTCGCCCGGATGTTTTTCCAGGATCGATTTGACCACTGCGAGTTTGGTGTGCACGGTCGAGCAAAGCCGGTAACGCTCTTCGGGTTCGGCGGTGGCATACATCATCCGCTCGTTGTCGGTCATGGTGACCCGGACTTCGACGCACTCCGCCGGGGCGATCCAGCCCTGTGCCTCGATGTCCTTCCACGGGGCGTCATAGCGTTTCGGGCCGATCAGGGAGAACACGTCACCTTCGCGGCCGTCCTCGCGGATCAGCGTGGCGGTGAGGCCGAGACGCCGCTTGGACTGCAGGTCGGCGGTCATCCGGAACACCGGTGCCGGCAGCAGGTGCACCTCGTCGTAGATGATCAGCCCCCAGTCGCGGCTGTCGAAGAGCTCCAGGTGGCGATACTCACCCTTGGTGCGGCGGGTGATCATCTGGTAGGTCGAGATGGTGACGGGCCGGATCTCCTTGCGTTCTCCGGAGTACTCGCCGACCTCCTCCTCGGTCAGCGAGGTGCGCGCCACCAGTTCGCGCTTCCACTGCCGCGCGGCAACGATGTTGGTGACCAGGATCAGCGTCGTGGCACTGGCTTTGGCCATCGCGGCCGCCCCGACCAGCGTCTTGCCCGCGCCGCACGGCAGCACCACCACGCCCGAGCCGCCGTCCCAGAACGAATCCGTCGCCAGTTGCTGGTAGTCACGCAGCCGCCAGCCGTCCTGCTCCATGCTGATCGGATGAGCCTCGCCGTCGACGTAGCCCGCGAGGTCCTCCGCGGGCCACCCCATCTTGAGCAGCAACTGCTTGATCCGGCCGCGCTCGCTGGGGTGGACGACAACGGTGTCGTCGTCGATTCGGGCACCGAGCATCGGCGCGATCTTCTTGTTGCGCAGCACCTCCTCGAGCACCGCGCGGTCCAGGCTCACCAGAGTCAGGCCGTACGCCGGGTTTTTGACCAGCTGCAGCCGGCCGTAGCGGGCCATGGTGTCGACGATGTCGACCAGCAGCGGCTGGGGCACCGCGTAGCGGGAGTGCGAAACCAGTGCGTCGACGACCTGCTCGGCGTCATGCCCGGCGGCACGCGCGTTCCACAGCGCCAGGGGGGTGATGCGATAGGTGTGCACGTGTTCGGGTGCGCGTTCCAACTCGGCGAACGGCGCGATCGCGGCGCGCGCCGCCCCGGCCTGCTCGTGGTCCACCTCGAGCAGCACCGTCTTGTCGGACTGCACGATCAAAGGTCCGTCGGTCACCTGGGCCGCTCCTCCTTGTCGTCGGCGGTCATGGCAGCCATCACCGGCCGTGTGCCGAGACTACCGAGGTGATGCGGTGAATGGCGAAGTCGCGCAATCGCCCGGAAGCCGAATCGAAGGCCACCAGCTGGCCGCCCCGGACGGTGATCGGCGACACCACCCGCTGGGTGGCCACGCCCGCGGCGTCGAGATAGCCGATGACCAGCGTTTCCTGGTCCTGCGTCGCGCGCTGCAACAGCGACATCGCGACCGCCGGGTCGACGCGCGCATTGCCGAACGGTGCGGCGGTCACCCTGCGCAAGACCGAGACGACCGCGTGCAGCGTGTCGCGGCTCGGCCGCGGCGCCGGGCGATACGGTCGACGCCGCGGCGCTGTGTCGACCCGGGCCCGGCGCGGGCGGACGTCGACGATCGCGCCGGTGGAGTCCTCAGCGGCCGGGGCGAATCCCGCCGCCCGCAGCCCGGCGAGCACCTCGGCGATCGGCGCGGGGGAGACCGCCACCGTCGGCGCCAGCGCGCGCAACTGCAATCCTTCGACAGCCGGTGCGGCCACCGCCTGGGCCAGCAGCGCCGGGTCCTCGCAGCGCACGAAGGACGCGGCCATCCCGATGCGGAGCTGGCCGTGGCGGCGCGCGACGTCGTCGATGAGGTAGGTCAACCCTTGTGGCAGCGGGGTTTTCGAGTGCCGGCTGAAGAATGTGTGCATCCAGTCACGGGTTTTGCCGATGTCAAGCGCGTGGCGGACCGATTGTTCGCTGACGCGATACACCATCGCCGCCCCCGCCGATTCGACGGTGGCGACCACGGCCAGTTGCTCGGCGAGCTCGCGGCGCAGCGGCCCGGGCACCACGACGGTCAGGTCGGCCTGCACCAGGAAGTGATCGATCGGTTCGGGCAATGCCTCTGCCATGGCGGCGACCGCGTCCTGGGGACCGGCGTCGGGGTCCAGCATCGCGCGGCCCGGAGTGCCGATCGCCCCGCGCCCCACCAATCCCAGCGCCTGGCTTTCGGTCAGCAGGTCGGCGACGGGTTCCGGCTGCAGCCGCATGGCCCAGCGCGGGCGCCGCCAGGTCAAAGCGGCCGACGCTGCCCGGGCGTCGACACCGGCCCCGGCAGGCAACTCCGCGAGCATGCCGAGCAATAATCGGCGATCCAGCGGTGCTGCCGTCGAATACAGCGAATTCGACAGAGCGCCATAGGGTTTGGCATCCGGGCCGTGGCTGCCGATCAACGCCGGCCGGCCGGGCAGGTCGAGCCAGGTGGCGGCCAGCAGATGCCAACGCTCGGCCGGGGACAACGCGGTGAATCGGTCGCTGGTCGCCGTCGGGGCCCAGTAGGGCCCGTCACCGTCGGGCGGCTCGGGGTCGGGCATGCCGCTGGCGATCAATCCGGCCGCGGCCGTCACCTCGAGGAGCAGGCCCAGCCGCGGCTCACCGATGCCGGTCGCTTTGGTCAGCCGCTTGAGGCCGCGAACGCCCAGCCCGCCGCTGCGCAGTTCGGAAACCGGTGCCGCCCCGAGGGATTCGATCAGCACGTCGACGTCGCGCAGCAGGTCGATGACGGCACCGGCGGCCGCGGCGTCGACATCGTCGGGCGTGGTGGTCGACACGATCGGATCCGGCGCGGTCAACTGCATCGGACCCGGCCGCTCGCCGCGCAGCACCTGCCCGACGCGCCGCGGCAATATCACCGTCTCGGCGTCGATGCGCCGCAGCAGACCCGCCGCCAGCAGCTGGGGCACCGGCCGGTCCGCCGGGGCGCCGGGCGCGGCGTCGCGGGTCCGGCCCACCGGTGACTCCTCGAGCAGCTTCTCCAGCACGCCCAGTTGGGCCTCGTCGAGGCCGTCGATGAGCTCGGCGATCTGTTCACTCGGGCATGACGTGTCCTCGAGGGTGACTTGCCCGGGATGCCATGGCAGCGCCGTGCTTGCGTCGGGGGCCACCCGGACCGCGGCGTCGCCCCAGGCCAGGGCGCGGTGCCTGAGGTCGTCGAGCGCGCCCAGCACGTCGGCCTCGGGAGCGTGCTCACCGATCAACGCGACGAGCTTTGCCGTCGGCACCGGGGTGGAATCGGCCTGCAGCACCAGCAGTGCGTCAAGCACCGCCAGTCGCAGGAAGTCCAGGTCGTCGGCGGCGGCCTTGACCGACTGGCGGGCCTGCGCGCGGGCTGCCAGCGCAGCGATGCTGCCGGGCGGGGGCTGGGCGAGGTCCGGCCGTAGTTCCAGCAGTCGGATCAGGCGTTCGTCGGGCAGCTCGGCTAGCCAGGACCCCAGCGGGATGTCCGGGGTGTTGTCGGTCATTGCTGACCAGGGTAAAGCAGTGAGCCGACCCCGGGTCGACACTGCGGATGCGGCGGCGGCGACGGTGGCTGCCGGCTCGTCAAGTCGCCGACCTTGCGCCACGCGCCAACGCGCGACCTGTCAGAATGGATCTCGTGGCTGACATGGCTGAGGGCAAGGGACGCAAGACACGTTACGTCGACAATGGCTGGCCGGCGACGGACCCGGAGGATCATCCGGTGAGCGAGCTGGCGACCGACCGGGCGGGTGCCTTATCTCCATTCGGGGAACTGGCGTTTCCGTTGCCCGCCGACGACCTGCCCTACGTTCACCCGGTCACCGTCGTCAACCGATAGGGCTCGGCATGGCTGGGGCATCCGGGCCCGCTGCGCCCCGGGCGTCGGGACGGCCCGCCCCGGGCCCCCTCTCACATCTGGACGAACGCGGGGCGGCGCACATGGTCGATGTCACCGAGAAGGGCGCCACCAGGCGCACCGCGGTCGCGGCGGGTGCGGTGCGCACGTCGGCGCAGGTGGTCGGCCTGATCTCGGCGGGCGGCCTGCCCAAAGGCGATGCGCTGGCCACCGCACGGGTCGCGGGCATCCTGGCGGCGAAGCGCACCAGCGACCTGATCCCGCTGTGCCACCAACTCGCGCTCACCGGAGTCGACGTCGATTTCACCGTCGGCGAATCGGACATCGAAATCACCGCGACGGTGCGCAGCACCGACCGGACGGGGGTGGAGATGGAGGCGCTGACCGCCGTCAGCGTGGCCGGGCTCACGCTCTACGACATGATCAAGGCCGTTGACCCGGCCGCGCGTATCGACGAGGTCCGGGTGCTCCGCAAGGTGGGTGGCAAGAGTGGGGACTGGACCCGGCCGTGAGCCACCGATCCGCCCGAGTCATCATCGCGTCCACCCGCGCGTCCGCCGGGATCTATCCCGACAACTGCGGGCCAATAATCGCTGAATGGCTTGAACAGCGAGGCTTTTCGACTGCCGACCCGGAGGTGGTGGCCGATGGGAAGGCGGTCGGCCAAGCGTTGCGAGACGCGCTCGACGCCGACGTTGACGTCATCATCACCTCCGGCGGCACCGGCATCTCGCCCACTGACAGGACCCCCGACCAGACGGTGGCGGTGCTGGACTACATGATCCCTGGGCTGGCCGATGCCATCCGCCGGTCCGGCCTGCCGAAGGTGCCGACATCGGTGCTGTCGCGGGCCGTCTGTGGGGTGGCCGGTCGGACGCTTATCGTCAACCTGCCGGGCTCGC
>JAQTVU010000191.1:1826-5695 GCA_028706695.1 Mycobacterium sp. | reverse complement strand
GAGCACCCGGATCCGGCGCGCTGTCCACGTGATCAGTATCAGCGCACTCCTGCAGGGATGCGATCGTCATAGTCACGCAAAATGGTGATCCTGTCTCGCCCCGTAGCGATGATCGGCTACCGCCGTTGTCTCACCTAACCCCGTCACACAGGGCCACCGGCCGGGTGTTGTCATACCACACCGGCGGCGACGCGAACCTGGTGCTCCGCATCCTGGATGCGTGCGCGGCGCTGTGCAGATCATGCGGTGACACCTGTGAGAGTCGCGGCGGCCGTTACGAGCAGTGCCGCGTTTGCGCCGAGTTCTGTCGGCGCTGTGAACGCGCGTGCCGGCAACTGAAGGCGTCCCTGGCCGAGCCGCGACCGACCGACTCGGCGCCGGACTTACCGACGGCCCATTGATTCAGGAGGCCGAGCCACCGTTTCCGGAGACGCCATGACTCTTCGACCCAGTAACAGCACGTTGTCGCCCGACCTGTTCGCGGTGGTCATGCGCACCGCTATTCTCTCGGCCGCCGCCAAGAACCATCGGTACGCATATCTCAGCGGCGCGCTGGAGGCGATTGCCGCGCTGACGATGGCCGTGTTGGTTGCAGCTGTCGTCGTCGCAGCCGCCGCGAAAGGTCGACTCTTGCCGTGGTCGATGGAAGACGCCGAGACCACGATGCCACTGTTCACGTTCGTCGCCGCCTGCGCAGTGCTCGGCGATCGGTTATCGTCTTCTCATCCTCTGGCGCTTTGGGTTCTCGGTGCTGTCGCGGCGTCGGCATGGCTGGCGTCGATGACGTTGAGCGTCCGAAACATCGTCGGGCGCGGGATAGTCGAATTGCGCGATCAGATCCATGGCGGATGCTGCTGGCCAGCGTGGCCACCTCGGCACTGGCAATCGTCGCGGCCCGGGCGGCGGGCGAGATCGGTTACTGGCCATGGCTGATCGGGGCCGTGGCGCTCATGGCCATAGCCCTGAGCGGCTACGTCGTTTTGACGATTTTCATGGTGTGGCGCGCGGTGGCCGAGCGACTCGACCAGGATGGGTTCGAACCTGACACCTGGATTTTGATGGGCGCGCTTTCCGTCGCTGTCGTCTCGGCGCACCAGCTGCGTAATCAGGTCTCGCCGGGGTGGGCCGGCAGCGTGAATGGGCTGATGCTTTTGGCTTGGGCGCCGGCCACACTGTGGATACCGCTGTTGATCTATTTCGGCCTGCACCGCGTCGAACAGCGGCCCAGACTACTGAGGTTGACCGGCTCCTGGTGGGCGGTGGTCTTTCCCCTGGGTATGTATTCGGTGGCCACCTATCAGATGGCCGACGCGGTACATGTGCGAGCGCTGCAAACCGTGGCCCTGGTCGCTTTCTGGGACGCTGCTTTGGCGTGGTCAATTGTTGCCGTCGCCGCGGTACTGCGCATTCCGCGCGCCGTTCGCCTGATCAGCGAACCGCACGACCACCGTTGACACGTCGCGACACGGCGAGCGCCAAAGGCTGAGATCTAGCTCCGCCAAGGCTTGGGCGATTCCGCCCGCGTCTTGCCGCCTTTCACGTGCACCGCATGGATGCCCGGCTTTTTCCGCAGCTCGGCAAGCAGTCCGTCGAGGTGGCCGGGATCGGTATGCCAGTGCTGCACGCTGTCGGGCTTTTTCGCCATCTCGGCCACAATGCGCTGCAGCTGTGCCGGAGAGTCGCCGTCTTTGAGCTTCATGCGGTCCCCGTCCTTACTTGCGGCACCTCGGCATTTTCCGCCGGCCCCCGCCACCGCGCGCGGAAGGGCGGCACCGGCAGCGCCGCCGACCGTCCCGGCGAGGCCCATCCCGGCAAACAAGGCGCCCTGACTGACCGCGGCCGCCGGGACGGCGCCCGCCGAGGTGCTTGACAGCACGGCGGCAACCGTTCTGATCGCGGGGGTGGCCGCGGCCCAACTCGGTGGAACGGCCAATTTCCCGATCAGTCCGGCCTGCCCGACACTGGCCGACACCGCCGAAGCGGCGCTCGCCGCGCCGGAACCGAGCCCCGCCGAGAGCGTGGAGCCGGCGGCGCCTTCGGCGATGATCACCAGATTCGACAGGTGCCGTTGGCCGGCGACCAAACCCAAGATGGTGTTGATCAGCGCGACATTGGCGAACAGTAGAGTTTTGACAACCGCTTCCCCGTTGCTGGCGATCGTGGCGAGCGGCGAAGAATCCAGGCCGCTCAGAAGACCGGTCAGCGACGACAACGGCCCCGCCTGGGCGGGCGTCGCCGTCGCGGGGGCCGCCAGGCTTTGCAGCGCAGCCGGTGTCAGCGCCGTCAGCTGCGCCAGGGCCGACTGGGCGCTTGACACACCCGGCGTGCCGATCGAATGTGCCACCGCTGCGGCTTGGTTGGCCATACCGGCCGGGTCGGTGTTCTGCGCTGGCGGGCGGAACGGGTGCAGCGCCGCGGCGGTCGCGGATTGGGCGGCATAGCCATACATCGCGGCGGCGTCGCGGGCCCACATGCCGGCGTATTGCGCTTCGTTCTGGGCGATGGCCGCGGTGTTCTGGCCGAACACGTTGGTCGCGACCAGCGATCCCAGCTGCGCGCGGTTGGCTGCGACCGTCGACGGGGGGACCGTCGCCGCAAAGGCGGTCTCGTAGGCCGCCGCCGCGGCCCGGGCCTGGTTGGCGGTCTCTTCGGCTTGGGCGGCGGTGCCGGTCAGCCACGCCGCATAGGGCGCGGCCGCGGCCACCATCTGCGCCGACGAGGCACCCAGCCACGCGCCGGCCAGTCCCGAGACGACCGAGGAGTAGGAGGCCGCCGTCGCACGCAATTCCGCGGCCAATCCGCTCCAGGCCGCCGCGGCGGCCAACAACGATTCCGCCCCCGGACCGCTGTACATGCGCGTGGAATTCACCTCGGGAGGAAACGTCCCATAGTCCATCATGGGCCTTCCTGGATTGGTGCGGACACGGCGGCGGCGCCGATAGCTCTACCCTTTTGCTGGCCGGGATCGCGATGCCTCATTCGTCGAACTCCGGGATCACGAAGATGTTTGCCGTGGTGGCCTCCACCGCGCCGGCGCCCCCGACGCCCGCCGACGACGCCGACGCCGTGGCCGCACCGGTTCCACCCGCGGCTCGGCCGGCCAGGCTGGACAGGGCCATGCTGCCGTACAGGCCGCCGGGACTCTCCCCCGCCAGCGCCGCCGGGGCGGCGTTGAGGCTGCTCTCCGGCAGCATCGCGGCAATCGTCTTGATCTCCGGTGCGGCCGACGCCCAGCCCTGCGGCACGGACAATCCGCCAACCAGCCCGCCGCGGCCCACGCCCACGGACATCCCGGTCCCACCGAAGCCCACCGTCCGCGCGCCGGGGCCGATCCCGTCCACCACGCCGCCGGCGGTCGTTGCCGGCAGCGTGGCCAGCTTCGCACCCGTCATTTGCACATTCACCCCGCCCTGGCTCACCAGATAGCTTTGGGCGCCCAAAAGCTCCGGGGTGCCGGGGAAGCCGAACAACGACTCTGGCGCAAACGGCCCCGTGATGAATTTGTCGATCGCCGACAGCGCCGACGTCGGCGAGCCCTGGGCCGGGGTCGCCGTCGGCGTTGCCAGGCTGTTCAGCAAGGAGGGAACCGCGGACAACGTGTGCGGCAACCCCTGGGCCGGCGACCCGGCCGCGGTGTGGACGGCCTGGGCGACCGCGGCGGCCTGGCTGGCCGCGCCCTGCGAGCTGGTGGTGCGCGGCGGGGGGTCGAACGGGGTCAGGTCCGTGGCGACCGCCGAGGAGCCGGCATAGCCGTACATCGCGGCGGCATCCTGGGCCCACATCTCCAGGTATTGCGCTTGGGTCTCCATGATCGCCGCGATGTTTTGGCCGAAGAAGTTGGTCGCGATCAGGGCCAGCAACCGAGCCCG
>JAQTVU010000191.1:0-1816 GCA_028706695.1 Mycobacterium sp. | reverse complement strand
GGCGGCCGGCGGAACCGTTGCGGCGAAGGCGGTTTCGAAGGCGGCCGCCGCCGCCCTGGCCCGGTTCGCCGCCTGTTCTGCCTGCGTGGCCGTGGTGCTGATCCAGGCCACGTACGGGGCGGCCGCGACCGCCATCGCCGCCGACGCCGCGCCGCGCCAACTTGCCGTCAAACCCGAGAGCACCGCGGAGTAGGACGCCACCGCGGAATGCAGCTGTGCGGCCACATCGTCCCAAGCGGCCGCCGCGGTGAGCATCGGCGCCGAGCCTGGTCCGGTATACATGCGCAGCGAGTTCACTTCGGGGGGCAACATCCCGAAATCGATGGCCACGCCACCTCCTGCGCGCAATCACTGACCCGGCCGGCAGCTTTTAGTTCCCCAATTCAGCGTAAATGCCGCGATGGCAGCGTGTAAGGGTGACGCCCGCCGGGTACCCGCGGCGAAATGGGGGGAAACACTTGGAGGGCTCATGAGCGTGGCATCGGGCAAGCGGGCGGCGGTGAACATCGATGACGACGTCGACTTCATCACCGAGCAGATCCAGAGGCTGAAAGAGCTGGCGCAGCAAAATGCGGAACGGGACCAGTTGAACGACGAGGACGTCTACGACCTCAGCGTCCGATGGGGCACGGCGCTGGCCGGGCGGCTACCGCGGATGGCGTACTTCAGTTCGAGTGGCTTGCTCAGCGACGGGGACGAACGCCGGTTTCAGTCGCTATGTGAGGACTTGCGAGGGCTGTCGCCCCTCGTCGAGCGATTCAAACTGGCGCGTCCCGATCTCGAGCACTGCCCGGACGCGCGTGCCGGCGGCCGGCATCACCGGAAGAAGCGTGCGCCGAAGCGTAAGCGTTTCCCTCGCCCGTGAATCAGCTCATGTCATGCGATTGACGATCGGAGGGCGATAGCGGCATCGCGCTGTTGTTCCGACAGGAAATCCTTGCCCCGCAATCTGATTCCGCTTCGCGGTTTGGGGCAGTCCGGATTGCGACAGGTCAGCGCCACCATGTAGGCATCGGCGTCCTCGTCCAGGAAGAGAAAGCCCATGATCATCGTGTCGCCGACGGCGAAATCCGTGGCGCCACAGGTCTCGCAACGGCCGCCGGTCGCGGCGATCTGATCGAGCACCCGCTGCCGGGCGGCGTCGTCCAGGCGAAGCAGCTCTGGTCGTGTGCGGGGTTCCGCAGCTCTTTCGGTCATCTCGGTTCGCTCAGATCTCCACGTCTTTGTCATAGAAGACGCGGTCCTCCCGCCAGCCCCCGGTGCCGTAGCCGATACCGGCGAAGTCCTCGACGAACTCAATCTGATTGATCCATTTGGTCATCTTGAATCCGACCTGTGTCTCCACCCGCAACCGCAACGGCGCACCATGCTTGATCGGCAGCGCCACCCCGTTCATCTGGTAGGCCAGCAGCGTCTGGGGCTTGTGAGCGAATTCCATGTCGATGACCTCGTAGAACTGTCCACCGCCGTGCGATGCCGGTTCGTCCGTGCTGTTGTTCTGCATGCTCAGGAAACAAACGTATTTCGCCTCGGGCAACGGCCGCACCAATTCCACGAGGTGACGCAGGTGCAGCCCCGTCCATTCGCCGATGCTGGTCCAGCCCTGCACGCAATTGTGCATGACCCGCTGCGTTTCCGGCTCGGCTAGCGACTGCAACGCGGCGAGATCCAGAGTCACGGGGTTTTCGACCAGGCCCCCGACGCGTAGCCGCCAGTCGGCGAAATTGTGGACGGCCATCACCTTGTATTCGATGCTCGTCGGGGGCTTGCCGTTGATGCGATGTTGCGGGGAGATTTTGCTCGCCGGGTAATTCTG
>JAQTVU010000190.1 GCA_028706695.1 Mycobacterium sp. | reverse complement strand
CGGCTCTGGCACCGCTTCCGCGGCCAGCCCGACCCCGCGGACCTCGACCGGCCCGACCCACCCGCGCGTCGACCTGCCCACGCTCTCGACGTGGCCGGCCGCGTCGACGAAGAGCACCGGGTATGAGGTCCGGCCCCCGGCGGGTCTACCCACAGCCGCGGTCGCAACGGCGACGCCGGCCCCCACACCCCGCCTCGCCGCCGACCGGGCCCGTGCCCCCGGTCCCCGAAGTCGCCCGCCGCCGGCCCGAGCTGTCCGACTCCGCGCTGGTCTCCCGGTCGTGGGCGATGGCATTCGCCACCCTGGTCAGCCGCCTGACCGGCTTCGCGCGGATCGTGCTGCTGGCCGCCATCCTGGGCGCCGCGCTCTCCAGCGCGTTCTCGGTGGCCAACCAGCTGCCGAACCTGGTCGCCGCCCTGGTGCTCGAGGCGACGTTCACCGCCATCTTCGTGCCGGTGCTGGCCCGCGCCGAACGGTCCGATCCCGACGGCGGCGCGGCGTTCGTGCGCCGCCTGGTCACCCTGACGACCGCGCTGCTGCTGGTCGCGACCGCCCTGTCCGTCCTGGCCGCGCCGCTGCTGGTGCGGCTGATGCTGGGACGCATCCCGCAGGTCAACGAACCGCTGACCACCGCCTTCGCCTATCTGCTGCTGCCGCAGGTGCTCGCCTACGGGCTCGCCTCGGTGTTCATGGCGATCCTCAACACCCGCAACGTGTTCGGTCCGACGGCCTGGGCGCCGGTCGCCAACAACGTCGTCGCGCTGCTGACCCTGGCGGTGTACGTGGCGGTCCCGGGTGAACTGTCCGTCGATCCGGTCCGCATGGGCAACGCCAAGCTGCTGGTGCTCGGCGCCGGCACCACGTTGGGTGTCTTCGCCCAGGCCGCGGTGCTTCTGATCGCCTTGCGCCGCCAACACATCAGCCTGCGCCCGCTCTGGGGTATCGACGAGCGCCTCAAGCACTTCGGCGCGATGGCCGCCGCCATGGTGCTCTACGTGCTGATCAGCCAGCTCGGGCTGGTGGTCGGCAACCAGGTCGCCAGCGCCGCGGCGGCATCCGGCCCGGCGATCTACAACTACACCTGGCTGGTGCTGATGCTGCCCTACGGCATGATCGGGGTCACGGTGCTGACCGTGGTCATGCCGCGACTGAGCCGCAACGCCGCCGCCGACGACACCGCGGCGGTGCTTGGGGACCTGTCGCTGGCCACCCGACTGACCCTGGTCACGCTGGTCCCCATCGTGGCGTTCATGACGGTGGGCGGACCGGCGATCGGCAGCGCGCTGTTCGCCTACGGCCATTTCGGCCAGGTCGATGCCGCGTACCTGGGCGCGGCGATCGCGTTGTCGGCGTTTACGCTGATCCCCTACGGGTTGGTCCTGCTGCAGCTACGGGTGTTCTACGCGCGCGAGCAGCCGTGGACGCCGATCGTGGTCATCCTCGTCATCACCACCGTCAAGATCATCGGCTCCCTGCTGGCGCCGCACCTGGCCGGCGACCCCAAACTTGTGGCCGGTTTCCTGGGGCTGGCCAACGGGATCGGCTTTTTGGCCGGTGCGGTCGTCGGCTACAGGTTGTTGCGCCTGGCGCTACTGCCCCGCGGTGGTCAGCTGATCGGCGTCCGGGAACTGCGCACGATTCTGGTGACGATCACCGCGTCGCTGCTGGCCGGCCTTGTCGCGCACATCGCCGACCGGCTGCTCGGCTTGAGCGGGTTGACAGACCGGCGCGGCGGTGCCGGCTCCCTGCTGCGACTGTTGGTGCTGGCGATCATCATGCTGCCGGTCATGGCGACGGTCATGCTGCGCGCGGACGTCCCGGAAGCTCGGGCCGCCCGGGAGGCCGTCCGGCGCCGGATCGGTGCAGGTAACGCGGCCCGGGGCGCCGCGGCCGGGCCGGGCAAATACGCTGACCGGCGACGATCGTCTCACGGGGATCGGGTCACGTACCCTGAGCAGAAGAATTCGTCGCCGCCGGGGGTAGATGCGGTCAAAGAGCAGATCCGGCGCAGGCCGCAGGATCGAGAAGCAGCCCGGATAGTGAAAGGACCGGAGGTGACCGACCGCCCATTGGAGAGTGCCGCACCGAGGTCCGCGTCAGGAGCCGAGCTATCGCGGCCGGTCGCCGATGACTTTCAGCCCGACATTCCCGCCGCGCCCGCCGCGCACGAGGCCGAAACGACGTCGCGGCGCCGACCCGACCACGGTGACCCGTCGAGCGAGACGTCGACCGAGACGTCGCGTGGGACAACGCCGTTCGACGCATCCCGCGACCGCGGCCGGGAGGCGTCGTCGTCCCGGGATGACATCCACCTGGTGCCCGGCGCCCGCGTCGCCGGTGGCCGGTACCGCCTGCTGGTCTTCCACGGCAGCGCCCCTCCCCTGCAGTTCTGGCAGGCGTTGGACACCGCGCTGGACCGGCAGGTGGCGCTGACGTTCGTCGACCCGGACGGGTCGCTGCCCGGGGAGGTGCTGCAGGACATCTTGTCGCGTACCTTGCGGCTGAGCCGGATCGACAGGCCCGGCATCGCACGGGTGCTCGATGTGGTGCAAACCGGCTCGGGCGGCCTGGTGGTATCGGAATGGATCCGCGGCGGTTCGCTGCAGGAGGTGGCCGACACCGCGCCGTCGCCCGTCGGCGCCGTGCGGGCCATGCAGTCGCTGGCCGCCGCCGCCGACGCGGCCCACCGCGCCGGTGTCGCCCTGGCGATCGACCACCCCGGCCGGGTGCGCGTCAGCATCGAAGGCGACGTCGTGCTGGCCTACCCGGCGACCATGCCCGAAGCCAACCCGCAGGACGACATCCGCGGCATCGGCGCCGCGCTGTATGCCCTGCTGGTCAACCGCTGGCCCCTGCCGGAGTCCGGCGTGCGCAGTGGGCTGGCGTCGGCCCAGCGGGATTCCTCCGGCCTGCCCGTCGAGCCCAGCGCCACCGACCGCGACATCCCGTTCCAGATCTCCGCGGTCGCCGTCCGCGCCCTCCAGGAAGACGGCGGGATACGCAGTGCGTCGACGCTTCTGAATTTGCTACAACAAGCCACCGCGGTCGCCGACCGCACCGAGGTGCTCGAGCCGGTCGCCGACGCGGCACCGCCGGCGACCGGGTGGGCGGCGACCGGGCGAGAAAGCGGGCTCTTCGCACAGCAGCGGCGAAACGTGCTGATCGCGGTGGGCGCGGGCCTGGCCGTCCTGGTAGTCGCGCTGTTGGTGCTGGCGTCGGTGGTGAGCAAGATCTTCGGCGATGTCGGCGGCGGGCTGAACAAGGACGAACTCGGGCTCAACGGCCCGACCCCGTCGACGGCGCCGTCGGCGGGCCGCGCGGCACCGGCCGGCAGCGTCGTCAAGCCCACCAAGGCGAGCGTCTACTCCCCCGACGGCGAGGCCGACAACGCCGGCCAGGCCGCACTCGCAATCGACGGCAACCCGGCCACGTCCTGGGAAACCGACACCTACACCGACCCGGTGCCGTTCCCGGCCTTCAAGGCCGGTGAGGGGCTGATGCTGCAACTGCCGAATCCCACCGTCATCGGTGAGGTGTCGATCGACGTGTCGAGCACCGGGACCAAGATCGAGCTTCGATCGTCCTCCTCGCCTACACCGGCGAAACTGGACGACACCACGCCGCTGACGGCCGCGGAGCTCAAACCCGGCCACAACACGGTCACGGTCAAATCGGCCGCGCCGACCGCGAATCTGCTGGTCTGGATCTCCACCCTGGGCACCACGGACGGCAAGAGCAAGGCGGCGATCTCCGAGGTCACCGTCCGCGCCGCGTCCTGACCGCGGAGCTCGTTTCACCATCCACACCGCACCCTCTCGGGTGAGGTGCCGCCGGGTGCTCGGTTGGATACTGTCCGGCCGTGGTGATCAGGGGACGAGGGCAGCGGGAACGCAGTGACGCCGAACTGCTGGCGGCCCACGTCGCCGGCGACCGCCACGCCTTCGGCGAGTTGTTCCGGCGCCACCGGCGGCAACTGCACCGGCTGGCCCGGCTGACCACCCACAGCCCGGAGGATGCCGAGGACGCATTGCAGGAGGCGATGCTCTCGGCGCACCGCGGCGCCGGTTCGTTCCGGCATGACGCCGCGGTCGGCAGCTGGCTGCACCGCATCGTCGTCAACGCCTGCCTGGACCGGCTGCGCCGCGCCAGAGCCTGCCCGACTACCCCCTTGGACGACGAGTACCCGGTCGCCGATCGAACCGCCCAGGTGGAGACGGCCATCCTGGTGCAGCGGGCGCTGATGCGGCTGCCCCTCGGGCAACGGGCCGCGGTCGTGGCCGTCGACATGCAGGGCTATTCGGTCGCCGACACCGCCCGGCTCCTCGGGGTTGCCGAGGGCACGGTCAAAAGCCGGTGTGCCCGCGCCCGGGGGCGCCTCGCCGAACTGCTCGGCTACCTCGACGCCCGCGCCGTGTCGGACCGGCCCGCCGCTCAGCGTTGACGCGCCGGGGCTGATGTGGCCCTCCGGTGCGGCATGACGGACACTGGGGCGGATGAGTGATGCGGAGAAGAAGCTTGCCGGCCAGGATGCTGAGGATCCGGGCCCGCCGCTGACCGTGGCGCTCCTGGCCGACTTACAGGCCGGTCTGCTCGACGACGAGGACGCTGCGCGGGTGCGGCGGCGCGTTCGCGCCGACCCACACGCCGAGGATGTGCTGCGGGCCCTGAATTGCGCACGCCGGGAGGTCGCCGGCCTTCGTGCGGACCCCGGCTCGGCGCCCGAGGTTCCTCCCGAGGTCACCGCCAAGATCTCTGCCGCGCTGAGGTCCGCGTCTCCCTTGCCGCACGACGGCGCAGCCCATTCCGCCCGGCCCCGCGCCCACCCGGCCCGCGCCGCCGCCACGGTCGCCGGCCTGGGCGCGGCGTTCGCCGCCCTCGGCGTCGGCACCGCGGCCCTGCTCCATCCGCCCACGCCCACACCGAGCGCACCGGTCACCGCCCAGCACATCACGGTGTCGACAACCCCGATGGTCATCCCGCTGTCGCAGCCCGAGATCCTCGCCCTGCTCACCCGTCCCGCGGACTATGGACCGCTCGCGGGCCCGCTGCACGATCTCTCGCGGCGGGCGTCTTGCCTCGGCGGCCTGGGCTATCCGGCGTCCACCCCGGTGCTGGGGGCGCGGCCGGTCCAGATCAACGCCCGCCCCGGCGTAGTGCTGGTGCTGCCCGGCGACAGCCCCGAGGTCCTGGCGGTGTTGGCGGTTTCGCCGAGTTGCAGCGCCGCCGATACCGGGCTGTTGGCCAGCAGCGCCGTTCCCCGCCCATAGTGCGTTCGTGGCCGAACGCGCCGCGGTGCGCCGGCGGCAGCGACACGCTTGCCGGGTTGCGGTTGCCCGATGTGGTTGATGTCGGTCCCGATGGGTAGTGCTGGTCGAGGGCCGCTCCACGAGCAGCTCCATCCAGGGCGGTTCGCCGCCAGAGACGGCGGACTCATCCACCGTCCGGCGATCACCCCGCCGGCAGCGGGCGGGCGGCGGCCGCCGACGCCGACCCGCCGGCGGGCGGCACATTGATTGGAGCACCGCATGACACACACCGAAAAATCCGGTGGCACAGTAGGAGTCACGGACGCATCGTCCTCAACGTCGGTGTTGTTCGGCGATACGCTTGCGCGGGTTGACTTTTAGGGCGACCTGTGTGGTTTGTCCAAGATGGTCGCCCCGGTGCGCCGCAGATCGCCGTCGGGCGGGCCGAC
>JAQTVU010000189.1 GCA_028706695.1 Mycobacterium sp. | reverse complement strand
GAGATCAAAGAGGTGCTGCGGTTGTGGCTGGGTCTGGTTGTGGGGTTGCCCAGGCCGGGGCTGCGCACTATCGCCGCGCATGTGGGCGTGGACCGCAAGACGGTGCGCCGCTATGTGAGCGCCGCCGAGGAGGCGGGGTTGTCACGTGGTTGTGGCGCGCAGGCGTTGACCGATGAGTTGATCGGCGCGGTGGTCGAGTCGGTGCGCCCGGACCGGCCGAACGGGCACGGCCTGTCGTGGGAACGGCTGGGGGAATTTGAGGAGCAGATAACGGCTTGGGTTGCCGGTGGCGGTGATCGAAAGCCGTTGACTGTGGTGAAGATTCAGGAGCTGTTGGCCCGTCAAGGGTGTGAGGTGCCCTATCGCACTTTGGTGCGGTTTGCTACCGCGCGGTGCGGGTATCGGCGTACCGGAACGACGGTGCGGGTCGCCGACGGCGAGCCCGGGGTGGAGCGCCAACTCGACTTCGGCTATCTGGCAATGCTCGACGACGAACGAACAGGTAAGCGCCGTAAGGTGTTCGCTTTGGTATTCACGGCGGTGTACTCACGGCACATGTTCGTCTGGCTGAGTCACTCGCAGACGCTGGAGGCGGTGATCGCCGGGTGCGAGGCGGCATGGCGGTTTTTCGGCGGTGTATTCGCTGTTCTCATCCCCGACAACATGAAACCCATCGTCACCCACGCTGATGCGCTCAACCCGCGGCTCAGCCGCGGCTGGCTGGACTATGCGCAACACGTCGGGTTTCTCACCGACACCGCCAGAGTGCGTACTCCGACCGATAAACCCCGTGTCGAACGAGCCATCCACTACGTGCAGAACAACTTCTGGGCCGGGGAAACCTTCACCAGCCTCGCGGAGGCCCAACGCTTCGCAGCCGCATGGTGCTCGCAGGCGGCGGGGTTGCGCATCCATGGCACTACCGCCGCCCAGCCGGCGATAGTGTTCGCCGCTGACGAGGCGCCACGGCTGCTGGGCATCCCGGATGTCTACGACGTGCCGGAGTTCAAACAAGTGAAGGTGCACAAGGATTTCCACGCCTCGGTCGGCAAGGCGCTGTATTCGCTGCCCGAAGCCTGGATCGGGTCGGTCCTCGACGTGCGCGCCGATGCCCAGACGGTGAAGTTCTACCACCACGGCGCGCTGGTCAAGGTCCATCCGCGTCAGCCCCCCGGCGGGCGCAGCACCGACGTCAACGACTACCCCGAACACAAAAGCGTCTACGCCCTGCGCGACGTCAACGCCCTGATCGGCGCCTGCGACCGCCACGGCGCCCACATCGGGATCTACGCCGCCCGCCTACTCGATGACCCGCGACCCTGGTCGCGCATGCGCTCGGCCTACGCGCTGATCGGCCTGGTCAAACGCTACGGCCCAGAGACGGTCGAGCAGGCCTGCAGCACCGCCCTGACCCTAGACGTCGTCTCGGTGCCCAAGATCAGATCCATGCTCGAACGGGCCACCGAAACCACCACCCCCGCCTTGCCCGCAGCCGCCGCAGCCACCAGCAGATTCGCCCGCGATCCATCCGAATTCACAACCACCCCAACACCACTGGCCATCATCACCGGAACCAGCCCCCAGACAGGACTCTGACCATGACCACCACCAAAGCCACCGAACCCCTCGGCGCCGACCTGATCGCACTGCTCAAAGCCCTCAAGCTCGGCGCGCTGGCCGACACTTTGCCTCAACGCGCTGCCCTGGCCCGCCAACACCAACTGTCCCACATCACCTTCCTCGAACAACTCCTCGCCGACGAAGTCTCCCGCCGCCAATCACGCTCTGCAGCACTACGATCCCGCAAAGCTGGACTTGACCCGGCGATGCGCATCGACACCTGGAAAGCCGCCGAAGACCTGCACTACGACCGCGCCCTGCTCACCGACCTCACCTCACTGCGCTTCGCCGACCAAGGCCAATCGGTGATCATCCTCGGACCCGTCGGAGTCGGAAAGACCCACCTGGCAACCGCATTGGGACACATGCTCATCGGACGCCGCCGCAGTGTGCTGTTCGCCCGCGCCGACAAACTATTCCACCGACTACGCGCCGCACGCCTGGACAACAGCCTCGACGCCGAACTCCGCAAACTCACCACCATCGACGTCCTCCTCATCGACGACTTCGCACTACGCCCCCTCGACCCCACCAACACCAACGACTTCTACGAACTCACCGTCGAACGCCACCGCAACAAGACCACCATCATCACCTCCAACCGCGAACCCGCCGAATGGCTGACCATGACCACCGACGCGCTACTAGCCCAATCAGCCATCGACCGACTCACCTCCAACGCCCACACCCTGGTCATCGAAGGCCCCTCATACCGCCAACGACACCGCCGCGGACTTGACCCCCACCCACCAACCCAGCATCCTCAATAACGCGCCAAGGTGGTCCCATGCTCCTGGCAACCAGGTGGTCCCATAGCGCTGGCAAATGACAACCTGACCATCACCGTCACCCCGGCCGGACAGGTCAGTGTGCGGTTGCCCAAACCGCTGGAGCACCTGGCCAACGCCTCGCGCGGGCGCTACGTGCTGTCGTGCCCCGCGGTATTCGGCTATCGCGGCCGGGAGTGGGCCGGCCGCATCAGCAGCGGGAACTCGGCATCCTACACCATCACCCGCAAGCCTGGCCGGGGTGGCCGTTACCTGACCGCGGCGTGGGCTATCCCGTCGCTGCCCTATTGGGCGGGCCGTGACGGCTGCGGCGTCGGTGAGGATGTGTACGCCACCGGCGAGGTTGTCGCGGTGGATCTCAACGACGGGCACCTGGCGGTGCGCCGGCTGGATCTGCACGGCAACCCGATGGGTGCGGCCTACCGCATCGACATCGACGCCACCGGCGCCGCGTCCCGTCGCGACGCCCAGGTGCGCCACGCCATCACCCGCCTCATCAACTACGCGCAGCGACACAACATCACCGCGATCGCCGTCGAGGACCTCGACTTCGCCGACGCCCGCACAACCGGCCGCGAGACCATGGGACGCGGGACATGGGGCAAACGGTTCCGCCGCACCGTCTCTGGCATCCCTACTGGACGGTTTCGTGACCGGCTGGCCGGCATGGCCCACCGCGCGCAGATCGCGGTGTTCGCGGTCAACCCCGCCTACACCAGCACGTGGGGCGCCCAGCACTGGTGCCGCCCCTATGAAAACGTCACCCGTCACCAGGCCGCGGCCACGGTGATCGGGCGTCGCGCCCAAGGCTTTTCGGCACGGCGACGGAAAGGTGTGACACCGGCGCGACCGGCGGATCGCGCGGTGAGAGCTGCCAACCAGACCGGGACCAGACAGCCAGCAGGTGAGCACCGGAAGCCGACACCGGGGCGCCCGATCACCGTGGCGGCTGCCTGGTGTCGGGTGACGTTTCGATAGGGGCCGCTCTGCCAGTGTTGGGCGCCCCAGATGCTGCTGTAGGCACGGTTGACCGCGCACACCTCGACACCGGCGCGGGTGGCCATGCCGGCCAGCCGGTTGCGGAACACCGCCGTTGGAATGCCGGATACGGTGGCGCCGAAGCGTTTCCCGCGGGCGCCGCGGCCCATGGTTTCGCACCGAGGGCCCGGGCGTCGGCGAAGTCGAGATCTTCGACCGCGCTCGCGCTGATGGATGCTCCTATGGTTGTCAAGCTGCTGGGGTCTCTTTCGGTGTTTGTGCCGGTGAGGGCCTTGTAGACCTGTCGGGTAGCGTTTGAGGCAGCGCAGGATGTCTGTGGAGGACAGTTGTTCTCGTGCACGACGACCACCACGGTAGGCGCGGGTTTGGGGATCGGTGGCAAGCCGGGTGCAGGCGATCATGTGCAGTGCCCAGTTGGCTTGGCGGTCGCCGCCGCGTGATAGCCGGTGGCGGCGGGTTTTGCCGCTGGAGGCCGGGATCGGCGCGACCCCGCAGAGGGCGGCAAATGCCGCCTCGGAGCTGATCCGGGGTTGTCACCGGCGGTGATCAGTAGCTGGGCGGCGGTCTGGTAGCCGACGCCGCGGATGGCACGTAGTTGTGGATTGGCCCGCTCGACGAGCGGTCGCAGTTGGGCGTCGAGGTCGGCGATCTCGTCGGTGAGCATCTGGTGGCGGCGCGCCAGGGCGCGTAGCGGCGATGCGGACCGCCACATGCGGGTCGCGCAGCGCGTCGGATGTTCTCACTGAAGCTGCACGAGGTGAACTGGGTGCCGTGGTGGGCATGCAGAATCGTTGCGCCGCTGACGTGTGCTTCCGACGCTTGCCCGACAGGTGGACAACCTTCCCGGGCAGTACCGATGGCCCCACCAGTCAGTGTCCACCATCAGGGGTCAACCCCGACTCTGCTGTTTGCGGCCAGCAGGGCGGGGGAGTGGCGCGGTACAGCGGCCTGCGACAGGCGATGTCATCGAGTGTCGCGAGGGACCCGCAGGACATCTCGGTACTGTTACTCGACGGCTTCAATGCGCTTTGCCGGGTGCGACGACCAAGATCGCCAGGGACTCGGCGGCTTCTTTGAGGCGATTGTCGTACGTAACCAGAGCGGTCAACGGCGCCGCAGATGCAGCCGTTTGTGCAGTGGCTAGGTGAATCGCGTCGAGCGAGCGCAGGGCTACGTTAGGGTAGGCCGCCGCAGTGGACCGTATGACCGAGTCGATTTCAAAACGATCCAGCCTTGCTAGCACGGAAGGCACAGCCGGTAACCCTTCGGGGGCGACTGCCCGGATCGCTCGGGGTAACTCGACTTCGGTCAAAACCGATGTAATCCAAGGAAGTTCGGTCTGTTCGTCGAGCCAATCACCTAAAGCGGCAGACTCGACTTCGATCCGAATCAACTTGACCAGTGCCGAGGTTTCCAGATAGATCACACGCTAATACCGTTCCTCAGCACGCATGCGCTCCAACAGCTTTCCGGCGTCGAGACCGCCCCGCATCGGAATCGTAGGCCGCGGTGCCCGGCCGTGCGTGGTCGCCGGCTGCACCCTTCCGGCACTGATGAGTGAGTCCAGAGGGCCGGACGATGCCGGAACTATGCGAGCGATCACCTCGCCGCGTTCAGTCAAGGTGATCTCCTCGCCGCGCTTGACGCGGGCCAAGACCTTGGATGTCTCCTGGTTCAGCGTTCGTACGGATACTTCACCCACCACCACAATGTACTACGAATTCGTTCTACATGCCGCATCGGAGAAATTTTCGCGACCTCGAATTTCGCGGGAGTTACCGACACTCCTCGGTGGAAATGGGTCGAGATGCCGTCAAACACCTCCGTGCCATTTGAAACCAACAGAGCCGAAAACGTGTTGGGAACGGACTCGGCGTGCCTACGTCATTGATGTGACTTCGAGTTGTCAGTGTGGACTCGTGGTCGAGAGCAGCGTTACCCCTCGGATCTAACCGGTGCGCAGTGGCAGGCGATCGAACCGTTGGCGCCTGAGCCGCGCTCGGGTGGTCGTCCCGCGGTGCACCCCAGGCGCCGGATCGTGGATGCGATCCTGTACGTGAACCGCACGGGGTGCGCGTGGCGTCAACTGCCGCACGACTTTCCGCCGTGGGCGACGGTGTTCTGGTACTTCAAGCGCTGGCGTCAAGACGGTGGATAGCCGCGGCGGGCTGCGTGGACGCCCAGTTAGTCAAGGGCGCTCACACCGTGGGCGCGGCGGCGGTGCGCGGCTTTGACGCGGGCAAGAAGGTTAACGGCCGCAAGCGCCGCCTCGTGGTCGACACGATGGGCCTGCTGGCCGCACTGGCG
>JAQTVU010000188.1 GCA_028706695.1 Mycobacterium sp. | reverse complement strand
CCGCGGCCCGCAACACGGTGATGTGCTCGCGCCAGCTGAACGCCGTCGCGGTCAGCGTGACGCCCAGCAGCACGACCGCCGAGCCCAGCGCCATCGTGGGGCGGCGCGCGCGCGCCCGCCACGGGATCGCCGGCATGGCCGCGGTCGCGGGCGCCCGGTAGCGCAGCGGGTTCTCGACGAGCCGGGTGGTCAGGTAGGCCAGCACGCCGGACACGAGCAGCACGGCCACGCCCTCGACGAAGTTGGCGTGCCGATGCCCGGTGTAGGACAGCCAGAAGATGAGCAGCGGCCAGTGCCACAGGTACAGGGAATAGGCCATCGTGCCCAGCGCCACCGGCGGCCCGGCCGCCAGCAGCCGGTTCGGCCACGGCAGCCGGGCGTTGTCGGCGGGCTGGCCGGGCAGATTCGCGCCGGCGAGGATCATCAGCACGGCGGCGCCCACGGGCACCAGCGCCCAGGCGCCGGGGAACTCCCGGACGCCGTTGATCGCCGCCCCGCAGGACACGATCGTCGCCAGCGCGGCGGTGGCGACGGCGGTGCGCAACCCCGTCGGCCAGCGGATGTAGGGCACCGCCGCACCGGCGAGTGCGCCCAGCAGCAGTTCCCACGCCCGCGCGAACGTGTTGTAGTAGGCGGCCGCCTGATTGTCCTGGTGGGCGAAGGCCGCGTAGACGAACGACGCCGCCGTCAGCGCGCTCAGCAGCACGACGAACGCGGTCCGCAGGTGGCTGCCCAACCGGCGGCGTAACAGGTAGGCGCAGCCCCCGACCAGCAGCAGAAAGCCGAGGAAGAACTGGCCTTGCACCGACATGGACCAGAGGTGCTGCAACGGGCTGACGGCCTCACCGGCCCGCAAGTAGTCGGACGCCGTGTTGGACAGCTCCCAGTTCTGGTAGTAGCCCAGGCTGGCCAGGCTCTGGTCGGCGAAGGCCTCCCAGCGGGTCTGCGGCTGCACCAGGATGGTCAGCAGCGCGCACCCGGCCAGCACCACGACCAGGGCGGGCAGCAGCCGCCGCACCAGCCGGACCACTTCGGCCACCGGGGACAGCGAGACGGCGGGGTTGAGCGCGGCGCGCAAGATCTTGCCGCCGAAGAAGAAACCGGAGAGGGCCAGAAAGACGTCGACGCCGCCGGAGACGCGGCCGAACCAGACGTGGAACACGGCGACGAGCGCGATGGCGGTCCCGCGCAGCCCGTCGAGGTCGGGGCGATAGCAGCGGCGTGCCGAACGAGCCTGCCCGGCCGGCTCCGGGCGGGGAGCAGGCGGACGGGATGCGGACAGGCTCAACATGATCGAGAGCCAATTTACCTACCCGCCGCCCGCTCCCCGAGCGTCAACCCGGTATCGGAGCAGGCGGCGGGTGGTTGGGAAGTTGACGAGTCCTACCGCGTGATGCCGGCGGGGGCGGGCTGCACAGGCGCCGGCGGCGTCGGAACCTGCTGCGCCGGCTGCTGCAGCGGCGCCCGCTGCGCCGGTGCCTGCTGGGTGGGCGCTTGCTGGGCGGGTGCCTGCTGCGCGGGTGCCTGCTGGGCCGGGGCTTGCTGGGCGGGTGCCTGCTGGGCCGGGGCTTGCTGCGCCGGGGTCTGCTGGGTCCCGAGAACCCGGACCAGATACGGCGTCATGCCGGCGGAGCGCACCGGCGAAACCTGGACGACGTCGCCGACCTCGAGCATCTGCCCGTTGCCCAGGTACATCGCGACCGCCTGGGTGCCCTCGGGACCGTAGAAGATCAGGTCAGCCCTGCGTGCCTGCTGCGGCGGGACCTTTTGGCCCAGCTTGTACATCTCGCCCGAGGAACGCGGCAGCCTGATCCCGGCGCCGGCGTAGGCGTACTGCATCAGGCCCGAGGCGTCGAATCCGACGGTGGTGATGCCGGGCCCGCGGCCGCGACTCGGACCGTTGATGCCGCCGCCACCCCAGGAGAACGGAACACCGCGCTGGGACAGCCCCCGCATGACGACGACGTCGGTGGCCTGTTGATAGTCCATCGGCCTGGCGATCGGGTCCGCGGTCGCACCGGCGGGCACGGCCACGGCGGCGCCCAGCAGCAGCAGACCGATCGCCAAGGTGTAGATGCGCTTCATTTCCGAATCCCTTCCTATGGCCGCTCCGGCCCCGGCGGCCCCAAATGGGCCCTGCGGCCCCATATGGGCCCTCCGGCCTGCGGGGCCGACGCTGTGGTGTGGCAGTGGTAGCGGACCGGCCGGCTCGGCACCGACTCGATTCACAGCAGTCACTACAGACACTTTTACACCAGAAGCGGTAGCCGGAAAATGGCCGGTGACCTGGGTGGGAGATTCTTTGTCGTACCGTGACCCGACGGTGACGGGTGGACCCCGATCCCGGGTGCGCGGTGGTGATTTCGCTCTCAGGGCGGCGGCGGCGGCGGCGGCGGGCCGGCCGGCCGCGGCGACGCGCTCAGATCAGAGCCAATAACGTTCGCTGAACGTGGTGAGCAACGAGCCGGCCGCCGAGCTGACCAGCAGCAGCGCCAGCGACAGAACCGGCCAGAACGAGATGTACCAGCCCTTCAACAGCGACACCACCGGGCCCACGACGGCCGCGGCGATCGCGGCACCGATCCCGCCCCACACCACGGGATGGATGTAGTAATCGATCCCCAACGGCACCGGGCCGCAGGTTTCCCCCTGGCACACGCGGGTCAGGAAACCGAAGAGCCGCGCCGGCCACGTCGTCGCCGTGGCCAGGACGGTCAACAAGATCAGCAGCGCGACCGTCCCCACGACGTCCCACGCCGCCAGCCGCAGCCGCAGCACCCGCGGCGCTTCGGCGTCGTAGTCGGCCGGCGGCGAATCCGAAAGGTCGCTCGCGCCGGGGTCGTCGAATCCGTGCGGCGTGGCCATGGCTCCCCATGCTTCCCGATGGCCGGCGTTTGTGCGACCCGACTGCTTTACCCTCGATCTTTATGCCTGCGGCGCGGGGGCGGCTGACGCCCGGGGAGATCAGCGCCATCGACGCCGCGCACCTGTGGCATCCCTACAGCGCCATCGGCGGCGAGGCCGTGGCGCCTGTGGTGGCGGTGGCCGCCCGCGGCGCCTGGCTGACGCTGATCCGCGACGGCAGGCCGGTCGAGGCGCTCGACGCGATGAGCTCCTGGTGGACCGCCATCCACGGGCACGGACACCCGGTGCTGGACGCGGCGCTGAGCGCCCAGCTGGGCGTGATGAACCACGTCATGTTCGGCGGGCTGACCCATGAGCCCGCGGCCCGGCTGGCGCAGCTGCTGGTGCAGATCACCCCGGTGGGGCTGGAGACGGTGTTCTTCAGCGACTCCGGGTCGGTGTCGGTGGAGGTCGCGGTGAAGATGGCGCTGCAGTACTGGCGCAGCCGCGGCCGGCCCGGCAAGCGGCGGCTGATGACGTGGCGGGGCGGCTACCACGGGGACACCTTCACCCCGATGAGCGTCTGCGACCCCGAGGGCGGCATGCACCGGCTGTGGACCGACGTCCTGGCCCGGCAGGTGTTCGCCCCCCAGGTGCCGCGCCACTACGACCCGGCCTACAGCGCCGCGTTCGAGGAGCAGCTGGCCCGGCACGCGCACGAGCTGGCGGCCGTGATCGTCGAGCCCGTGGTGCAGGGCGCGGGCGGCATGCGGTTCCACGACCCGCGCCACCTCTCCGACCTGCGCGACATCTGCCGGCGCCACGACGTGCTGCTGGTGTTCGACGAGATCGCCACCGGCTTCGGGCGCACCGGCGAGCTGTTCGCCGCCGACCACGCCGGGGTGAGCCCGGACATCATGTGCGTCGGGAAGGCGATGACCGGCGGGTACCTGAGCATGGCCGCCACCTTGTGCACCCGCGACATCGCGCACACCATCGGCGCCGGCGAGGCCGGGGCACTGATGCACGGGCCCACGTTCATGGCCAATCCGCTGGCCTGCGCGGTGTCGGTGGCCAGCGTCGAGGTGCTGCTCGGCCAGGACTGGCGGTCACGCGTCGCCGAGATCGGCGCCGGGTTGGCGGACGGGCTGGAACCGGCCCGGGAACTGCCCGGCGTGACCGACGTGCGGGTGTGCGGGGCCATCGGCGTCATCGAATGCGACCGGCCGGTCGAGCCGGCCGTCGCCACCCCGGCGGCGCTGGACCGCGGCGTGTGGTTGCGCCCGTTCCGGAACCTGGTCTACGCGATGCCGCCCTACATCTGCCGGGCCGGCGAGATCGCGCGGATCGCCTCGGCGATGGTCGAGATCGCACGGGTCACCGGTGCTCGCGGACGTTCTCGCAGGCTCTCGTAGGCTTTAGCCCAATGAACGCACCCCCGCGGGCGCCGACCGGGCTGGCGCCGCTGGCCTGGCTCGACGAGCACGAGCAGCAGCGGCGGCAGGCCGGGCTGCGGCGCTTGCTGCGGCCGCGGCCGGCGACGGCCACCGAGCTGGACCTGGCGTCCAACGACTACCTCGGCCTGTCCCGGCATCCCGACGTCGTCGAGGGCGCCGTCGCGGCGCTGCGCACCTGGGGTGCCGGAGCGACCGGTTCTCGGCTGGTCACCGGCGACACCGAACTGCATCAGCAGTTCGAAGCCGAACTGGCCGATTTCGTCGGCGCCGCCTCGGCGCTGCTGTTCTCCTCGGGCTACGCCGCCAACCTGGGTGCCGTCGTCGCGTTGTCCGGCCCGGCCGCGCTGCTGGTGTCCGACGCCTGCTCGCACGCCTCGCTGGTGGACGCCTGCCGGTTGTCGCGGGCCCGGGTGGTCGTCACGCCGCACCGCGATGTCGCGGCCGTGGACACCGCGCTGGCAACGCGCGAGGAGGAGCGCGCGGTCGTCGTCACCGAATCGGTGTTCAGCGTCGACGGCGCCCTAGCTCCGCTCCGCGAACTGCACCAGGTCTGCCGCCGCCACCACGCCCTGCTCGTCGTCGACGAGGCCCACGGGCTGGGCGTGCGCGGCAACGGGCGCGGGCTGCTGCACGAGCTGGGCCTGTCCGGTGCGCCCGACGTGGTGATGACCACGACGTTGTCCAAGGCGCTGGGCAGCCAGGGCGGCGCGGTGCTGGGCCCGGCGCCGGTGCGCGCCCACCTGATCGACGCGGCCCGGACGTTCATCTTCGACACCGGCCTGGCTCCGGCGGCGGTGGGCGCGGCGTCGGCCGCGCTGGGCGTGCTGCGCGCCGAGCCGTGGCGGCCGCGGGCGGTGTTGAGCCATGCCCGCGAGCTGGCCGGGATCTGTGCCGCGGTCCGGCGGCCGGAGTCGGCGGTGGTGTCGGTGATCCTGGGCGACCCGTCGGTGGCGGTGGCCGCGGCGGCGAGCTGCCTGGACGCCGGGGTGAAGGTGGGCTGCTTCCGGCCCCCGACCGTGCCGGCCGGGACCTCGCGGTTGCGGCTGACCGCCCGGGCGTCCCTGGACGCCGCCGATCTCGAGCTCGCGCGCCGGGTCCTGTCCGACGCGCTCGCGGTGGCACGCCGTTGACCGTCCTGGTGGTCACCGGCACCGGCACCGGGGTCGGCAAGACCGTCGTCACCGCGGCGCTGGCCTGCAGCGCCCGCCGGGCCGGCCTCGACGTGGCGGTGTGCAAACCGGTGCAGACCGGCACCGCCTCCGGCGACGACGACCTTGAGGCGGTGGCCCGGCTGTCCGGGATCACCGAGCTGGCCGGGTGGGCGAGATACCCCCAGCCGTTGGCGCCGGCGGCGGCCGCAGCGCAGGCCGGTGCGTCGCTGCCGGGCCGCGGGGAGCTGCTGGCGCTCATCGG
>JAQTVU010000187.1 GCA_028706695.1 Mycobacterium sp. | reverse complement strand
ACAAATCGGCGAACATCTCATCGCCGAACAAGTTGAAGCACTCCCGGTGCAGCACGCCATAAATCGAGTCCGGCGCCACCCGGCACCGGCAGAAATCCACCGTCGACCGCCACAAATCCGCCTGCTTCGGCGCCAAACCCAAACTCACCCAACCATTCTCGCCGATCACGCCCAATTACCCGGTCAACGCCACGCAAAAAACACCAGCCACCTAGTTGCGGTCTTAGTGTCCGCACGAGCGGTTGGGGCCCTTCATCGTCGCCACGCGCACCACCGAGTCGTCGATCGCCGGCATCGCCAATTCACCCGCGCTCACCGCCTTCTCCAGCCGGTCCAGGACCGCCGGGACTTCGTCGGTGGTGACCCACAGCGCGACGTCGGTGCCCGCCTGCAGGCTCCGCAGCACCGCCTCGGCCACGCCGAACCGGTCGGAGATTGCGGCCATGCTGGACAGGTCGTCGCTGAACACCGGCCCGTTGAACGGTGGGGCCCGGTAACCGCTGCCGGTGCGCAGCAACTGCACCGCGGCCCGGCTCAGGCTGGCTGGCTCGTCGCCGGTCAGGCCGGGAACCTCCAGGTGGCCCATCATCACCCCGACCGGGACCGCGGTCACCAACGTCCGGTAGGGCACCAGGTCGACGCCCTGCAAGTCGCTCAACGGCGGGGTGGTCACGGTACCGGAGTGTGAGTCACCCGAGCCGTGCCCGTGACCGGGGAAATGCTTGAGCACCGGCAGCAGCCCGGCGTCGCGCAGGCCCTGCGCGTAAGCCCCGGCGTAGGCGGTGACCGTGGCGGGATCGGCGCTGAACGAACGGTTTCCGATCACCGAATCGGCGGGGGCTGCGCTGACGTCGACCACCGGCGCGAGGTCCACGGTGATGCCCAATTCGCGCATCTTCTTGCCGCGCTCGGCCGCCAGATCGTGGACCTGGGCCACGGTTTCGGTCCGCGCCAGCTCCCGCGGCGACGGCGTGGCACCGATCAGCGACCTCAGCCGCGACACCCGGCCGCCTTCTTCGTCGACGCTGACCGCCAGCGGCAGCGGTCCCGCGTGCCCGGCGATGTCGGCCAGCGGGCCCCGAAGAAGCGACAGGTCGGTCCAGCTGCCGATGAAGATGCCGCCAATGTGGGAACCGTTGACGACGGCCCGGGCGTCGTCGGCGTTCTTCACCCCCACCATCAGCAGCTGGGCCAGCTTGTCGCGAGTCGACATCGTGGCCGGGACGGCGGCCGGGTCGGCGCACAGCGGCGGCGCCGGAGCGGCCGCCGGCTTGCCGACCGTGCCCGACGCGTGGCCGGGAGGCCGCGCCCCATGGTGACCGCAGCCGGCGACCAACGCGGCCACTGCGGCCAGTACGGCCAGGGTGCGCGGAAAAGCCACCGGGACATGTTGTCATGGGAGGGTTGCCGCGCCCGGGTCCGGGCGCGCCGGTGGGCGTTTCATTCCGACTCGGCGGGGCATCCCCGCCGGGACTAAGCAGGGCACAAAAGGAGGAGCCAGGCGTGAGCGGGTGGACATTGGCCGCCGCGGCCAGCATCGCGGCGGGTCTCACGATCGGGGCGGCCGCGACGGTCGGCGTGACGCTCGCGGTGGAACATCACGATCTGGCCCCGGCGCCCGGCGCGCCGCTTCACTCCGGCCCCTACCAGGTGCAATACGGTGACCGTTGCTTCCACGGGCACTGCTTGCCCTGCGACAGCAAGGAAAGCTGCCTGAGCAAGCTGCCGCCCGAACTGCGGCCGTGAGCGGCCACTCGTACCGTGAGGCGCCACGCCCCGTTCTGCTAGGTTGTCGCTAGGTTGCCAGGCCCAGACCGCAAGCCCCGAGGAGCCATCGCGATGCACCGGATCGTTGTGCCCGCCGTCGCCAGCGTGGTGGTCGGTCTGTTGCTCGGTGCCGCGGCAACGTTCGGGGTGACCCTGATGGTGCAACAAGACACGAAACCGCCACTGCCCGGGGGCGATCCGCAGTCGTCAGTGCTCAACCGGGTCGAGTACGGCAACCGTAGCTAGCCCGGCGACGACGTGGGCCGGCCCGCCGGTCTCCCGCTCGCCGGCCGCCCCGCTGTCCCGACGGTGGTTGCTGCTGGTTGGGGCGCTGGCGCTGGCGCTGACCTTCGCCCAGTCCCCGGGACAGATCTCCCCGGACACCAAACTCGATCTCACGGCCAACCCGCTGCGCTTCCTGGCCCGCGCCACCAATCTGTGGAGCAGCGAACTGCCGTTCGGCCAGGCGCAGAACCAGGCCTACGGCTACCTGTTCCCGCACGGCACCTTCTTCCTGGCCGGACACCTGCTGGGGCTGCCCGGATGGGTGACCCAGCGGCTGTGGTGGGCGTTGTTGCTCACCGTGGGATTCTGGGGGTTGCTGCGGGTCGGCGAGGCGTTGCGGATCGGCAGCCCGGCATCGCGGGTGATCGCGGCCGTGGCGTTCGCCTTGTCGCCGCGGGTGCTGACCACGCTCGGATCGATCTCGTCGGAAACGCTGCCGATGATGCTGGCGCCGTGGGTGCTGCTGCCGACCATCGTGGCGTTGCGCACCGAAGGGAACCGGTCGGTGCGCGCGCTCGCCGGGCGGGCGGGACTGGCCGTCGCGTTGATGGGCGCGGTCAACGCCATCGCCACGCTGGCCGCCTGCCTGCCCGCGGTGATCTGGTGGGCCTGCCACCGGCCGAACCGGTTGTGGTGGCGCTACACCGGGTGGTGGCTGTTGGCCCTGGTCCTGGCCACGTCGTGGTGGGTGGTGGCGCTGGCGCTGCTGCGCAGCGTCAGCCCCCCGTTCCTGGACTTCATCGAATCCTCCGGGGTGACCACCGAATGGACGTCGCTGGTGGAGATGCTGCGCGGCACCGACAGCTGGACCCCGTTCGTGGCGCCGACCGCCACCGCCGGGGCGCCGCTGGTCACCGGATCGGCGGCCATCCTGGGCACCTGCCTGGTCGCCGCCGCCGGGCTGGCCGGGTTGGCCTCACCCGGCATGCCGGCGCGCGGACGGCTGGTGACCATGCTGGTGGTCGGGGTGGTGTTGATGGCGGCCGGCTACAGCGGCGGGCTGGGCTCGCCGCTGGCCCACCAGGTGCAGCTGTTCCTGGACGCCGCGGGGGCGCCGCTGCGCAACCTGCACAAGCTGGGCTTGGTGATCCGCATCCCGCTGGTGTTGGGCATCGCGCAGCTGCTGGGCCGGGTGCCCCTGCCGGGCAACGTGGGCGTGCCGGTGTGGCTGCGCGCGTTCGCCCACCCCGAGCGCGACAGGCGGGTGGCGGTCGCGATCGTGGTGCTGACCGCGCTGCTGGTCAGCACCTCGCTGGCGTGGACCGGCCGGCTTACCCCGCCGGGCACGTTCAGCGCGATTCCGCGGTACTGGCAGCAAACCGCCGACTGGCTCGGTGAACACAACACCGGGACACCGGCGCCCGGGCGGGTGCTGGTGGTCCCCGGGGCGCCGTTCGCGACCCAGGTGTGGGGCAACAGCCACGACGAGCCGCTGCAGGTCCTCGGCAGCAGCCCGTGGGGTGTGCGTGACTCCATTCCGCTGACCCCGCCGCAGACCATCCGGGCGCTCGATTCGGTGCAACGGCTGCTGGCCGCCGGGCGGCCCTCCGTCGGCCTCGCCGACACCCTGGCCCGCCAGGGCATTTCCTATGTGGTGCTGCGCAACGACCTGGATCCCGAGACGTCGCGTTCGGCGCGCCCGATCTTGGTGCACCGCGCCATCGAGGGGTCGCCGCGGCTGCAGAAGGTGGCGCAATTCGGCGCGCCCGTGGGTCCCGGCACCCTGCCGGGTTTCATCGCCGACAGCGGCCTGCGGCCGCGCTACCCGGCGGTGGAAATCTACCGGGTGAGCTACCCGGCGGCAGCAACCGGCGGTGCCGGTGAGCCGGGGGCGCCCTATCTTGTCGACGCCGACCAGTTGGCCCGCGTCGACGGCGGCCCGGAGGTGCTGCTGCGCCTCGACGAGCGGCGACGGCTGCGGGAGCAGCCCCCGCTGGGGCCGGTGCTGATGACCGCGGACGCCCGAGCGGCCGGCCTGCCGGCGCCCCGGGTCACCGTCACCGACACCCCGGTGGCCCGGGAGACCGACTACGGCCGGGTCGACCAGCACTCGTCGGCCATGCGGGCCGCCGGCGACGCCCGGCACACCTTCAACCGCCTCCCCGACTACCCGGTGCCGGGAGCCGACCAGGTGTTCGGTTCCTGGACGAGCGGACGGGTCACGGTGTCGAGTTCGTCGTCGGATTCCACCGCGATGCCCGATGTCGCTCCGTCCACTTCGCCCGCGGCGGCGATCGACAGCGATCCGGCGACCGCGTGGGTGTCCAACTCGCTGCAGGCCGCCGTCGGGCAGTGGCTGCAGGTCGATTTCGACCATCCGGTGGCCAACGCCGTGATCACGCTGACGCCCAGCGCCACGGTCGTCGGCGCCCCGGTGCGCCGCATCCTGATCGAGACCGCCACCGGCAGCACCACCCTGCGGGTCGACAAGCCGGGCGAGCCGCTCACCGCGGCGCTGCCCTACGGCGAGACGCCATGGGTGCGGATCACCGCCGCCGCCACCGGAAACGGCTCGGCCGGAGCGCAATTCGGCATCACCGACCTGTCGGTCACCCCGTACGACGCGCTCGGGTTCGCCCACCCGATCAACCTGCGGCACACTGCGCTGGTTCCCGGGCCGCCCGCCGGTTCGGCCATCGCCGGTTGGGACCTGGGCTCGGAGCTGCTCGGCCGGCCGGGTTGCGCCCGGGCGCCGGACAGCGTGCGCTGCGCGCCCGCGATGGCGCTGGCGCCGGAGGAGCCGGTCACCTTCAGCCGCACCCTGACCGTCCCGGCGCCGACGTCGGTGACACCGTCGGTGTGGGTACGGCCGCGGCAGGGCCCGAAGCTGGCGGACCTGCTCGCGCCACCCGACACCACCCGGGCGCACGGGGATGCCGACGTGGTGGACGTCTCCGGTTCGGCCTACGCGGCCACCGACGGCGATCCGGGCACCGCCTGGACGGCGCCGCAGCGGGCGGTGCAACACAAGACGCCCCCGACGCTGACCCTCACGCTGCCAAGGCCCACCGAGGTGACCGGTCTGCGCCTGCTGCCCAGCCGGTGGACCTTGCCCGCGCGCCCGACGATGGTGGCCGTCGACCTGGGCGACGGCCCGCAGGTGCGGGAATTGCGGGCCGGCGACAAGGCCTCCGGCGGGGCAGCCCAGACGTTGTCGCTGAAACCCCGCGTCACCGACACCGTCACCGTCACCCTGCTGCACTGGCAAGACATCATCGACCGCAACGCGTTGGGCTTCGACCAGCTCAAGCCGCCGGGCCTGGCCGAGGTCATGGCCCTCGGCGTCGACGGCGAGCCGATCGCACCGGCGGATGCCGCCCGTAACCGTGCGCGCCAGATCGTCGTCGACTGCGATCAGGGCCCGATCATCGCGATCGCGGGTCGGTTCGTGCATACGTCGGTCCGGGCCACCGCCGGCGCGTTGCTGGACGGCGAGCCGGTGGCCGCGGCGCCCTGCGAGCCCGACCCGATCGCGCTGCCGGCGGGCCGGCAGGAGCTGTTGATCAGCCCCGGCGCCGCGTTCGTCGTGGACGGGGCCCAGCTGGTGGCTCCTGGGACCCGCCAATTACCACCCGCCGCCGGGCGCCCGCCGCTGCGCGCCGCACCGACCGGCAAGTGGACCTCCGACCACCGTGAGGTTCACGCCCCCGCGTCGGCGGCCTCGCGGGTGC
>JAQTVU010000186.1 GCA_028706695.1 Mycobacterium sp. | reverse complement strand
CGGCCGTCCAGACGGCCAGCATCTCGGCCCAGGTGGTGTGCTGCGGGGAGGTTTTGAATGCGAAGCGCATACCGCGACCCTACTGAATCCCGGCCGGGCGCCCAGGGCGACAGGCCCGGGCGGGCAGGCACACTGGAGCCATGGACCCGGTAACGGCGCTGCGCCAGATCGCGTATTACAAGGACCGGACCCGCGAAGACCCCAGGCGTGTGATGGCCTACCGCAACGCGGCCGACGTCCTCGCCGGTCTAGACGAGACCGCGCGGGAGCGCCACGGCCGGGCCGGCAGCTGGCAGTCGCTGCCCGGCATCGGGCCCAAGACCGCGGCGGCGATCGCCCAGGCGTGGTCCGGGCGCGAGCCCGACGCCCTGGTTGAATTGCGTTCGACGGCACCCGATCTCGGCGGCGGGGCGGTTCGCGCCGCGCTGCGCGGGGATCTGCACCTGCATTCGAACTGGTCGGACGGGTCGACGCCGATCGAGGAGATGATGGCCACCGCGTCGGCGCTCGGCCACGAATACTGCGCGCTGACCGATCACTCGCCGCGCCTGACGATCGCCCACGGTCTGTCACCGGAGCGGTTGCGTCGGCAGCTCGACGTCATCGACGAACTGCGGGAGCGGTTCGCGCCGATGCGCATCCTCACCGGAATCGAGGTCGACATCCTCGAGGACGGCGGCCTGGACCAGGAGCCCGAGCTGTTGGAGCGCCTCGATGTCGTGGTGGCCAGCGTGCATTCGAAGTTGTCGATGGACGCGGCGGCGATGACCCGCCGCATGGTCCGCGCCGTCTCCAATCCGCACACCGACGTGCTCGGCCACTGCACCGGGCGGCTGGTCGCCGGACGGCGTGGCCTTCGGCCCGAATCGAAGTTCGACGCCGAGGCGGTGTTCACCGCCTGCCGCGACCACGGGACCGCGGTGGAGATCAACTCCCGTCCCGAGCGCCGCGACCCGCCCACGCGTCTGCTGAACCTCGCGCTGGAAATCGGCTGCGTGTTCAGCATCGACACCGACGCGCACGCGCCCGGCCAGCTCGACTTTCTCGGCTACGGCGCCCAGCGCGCGCTGGACGCGGGCGTGCCGGTCGACCGGATCGCCAACACCTGGCCCGCCGATAAGCTGCTGGACTGGTCGGCGTCGAACTGAGCGTTGGCGTGGACGACGGCGTGGTCGGCTCGGGACATCGAGGCCCGCGTCGCGGCCCGCCGGCGCCGCGATGTGAGCGCGGCACCGCCCTAGCGCCGTCGCCCCTGGCGCTTGGCCGCGGGAACGCTCACCCGTAGATGCTGCTCACCCAGATGTGCACCAGGGTGTCGAGCACGCGGGCCTCCGGGACGGACGGCTGCTCGGCGGTGAACGAGGCGAACAGGATGCGCTCGTTCATCAGGTTGAGCGCGGTCGCCAGCTCCGGCGCGGGCAGGTTCCGGGGCGCGGCGCCGCGGTCCCGCTCGGCCTCGATGACCGCGGCGGTGTAGGTGATCCACTTTTGCACGAAGCTCGACCACAGTTCGCGGATCTCCGCGCTGGTGTTCCGGGCGGCCTGCCCGGCCCGGGTGACGGCCTTGTGGGACCCGAAGGTTTCGAAGAACACGTTGATGCCGGTACGCCACATTCTGTCCCGATCCCCGTCGGGCTCCCCGGTCAGCGTCGCGAGCGCGCTGTCGGCCTCGTTGATCACCCGGTCCAGCAGGGTCAGCAGCACGGCCTCCTTCGAGGAGAAATAGAAGTAGAACGTCGGGCGCGAGATCCCGGCACCCTTGGCCAGGTCGTCCACGGAGATCTCGGCCAGGGACCGATCCGCGAGCAACCGCTCGGCGGTGGCAAGGATGGCCAGCTCCCGCTCGTCCCCGGAGGGGCGTGCGCTGCGCCGGCCCCGGTAGGCGCGGCGGGCGGCAGAGGTGGTCACGCCCGGCAGCCTACACCTCGTCGAGAAACTCGACATACCGTTGACGCCGTCGACACCATGTGGATAGCGTGGCGGTATGACTGAGCACCTCGACGTCGTCATCGTGGGCGCCGGCATCTCCGGGGTGAGCGCGGCCTGGCATCTGCAGGACCGCTGCCCGACCAAGAGCTACGCCATCCTCGAACGCCGCGAGGATCTGGGCGGCACCTGGGACCTGTTCAAATACCCGGGGATCCGGTCGGACTCGGACATGTTCACCCTCGGCTTCCGATTCAAGCCGTGGCGCTCGGCCAAGGCGATCGCCGACGGCCCCTCGATCAAGGCCTACATCAAGGAGGCCGCCGTCGAGAACCGGATCGACCGCCACATCCGCTACCGGCACCGGGTGGTGGCCGCCGACTGGTCCGACGCCGACCATCGCTGGACCCTGACCGTGGAGCACGACGGCCGGCGCAGCGACATCACCTGCTCCTTCGTGTTCGCCTGCACCGGCTATTACGACTACGACCAGGGGTATTCGCCCACGTTCCCCGGCGCCGCGGACTTCGAGGGCCCGATCGTCCATCCGCAACACTGGCCGCAGGCCCTGGACTACGCGGGCAAGAAGATCGTCGTCATCGGATCCGGCGCCACCGCGGTCACCCTGATCCCGGCCCTGGTCGATTCGGGCTCCGGTCATGTCACGATGCTGCAGCGCTCACCGACCTACATCGGCTCGCTGCCCAGCGTGGATCCGTTCGCCGAGCGGGCCAACCGGCTGCTGCCGGACCGCCTGGCGCACGTCGCGAACCGCTGGAAGGCCATCGCCTTCAGCACCTTCCAGTACCAGCTCTCCCGCAAATGCCCCGGCTACATGCGCAGAACGCTGATGACGATGGCGCAGCGGCGGCTGCCGAAAGGCTATGACGTCGAAAAGCACTTCGGCCCGAAATACAACGTGTGGGACCAGCGGCTGTGCCTCGCCCCCGACGGCGATTTCTTCCGGACCATCCGGCACGGCAGGGCCGACGTCGTCACCGACACCATCGAGCGGTTCACCAGAACCGGAATCAAACTCACCTCCGGAGAGGAGTTGCCGGCCGACATCATCGTCACCGCGACGGGTTTGAACATGCAGTTGCTGGGCGGGGTGCAGCCGTCCCGCAACGGCGAACCGTTCGACCTCACCTCGTTGATGACCTACAAGGGCTGCATGTTCTCCGGTGTCCCGAACTTCGCCATCACATTTGGCTACACCAACGCGTCGTGGACGCTGAAGGCCGACCTGGTCTCCGAATTCGTGTGCCGGCTGCTGAACTACATGGATGCCAAGGATTTCGACACCGTGGAGCCGCGGCACCCGGGCAAGGACGTCGACGAACTGCCGTTCACGGACTTCAGCCCAGGCTACTTCCAGCGGTCGATGCACCTACTCCCGAAATCCGGGTCGCGCGCGCCCTGGCGCCTCAAGCAGAACTACTTCTTCGACATGCGGACCATCCGGCGCGGCAACGTCGCCGACGAGGGCGTGCGGTTCGCGAAAAAGCCCGCCGCGGTGGCCATCTGAGCGTCAGGCGTCGATGACGACGATGCCGTCGTCGTCGCTGTAGGCCAGCTGACCCGGCGCGAACGTCACCCCGCCCAGGCTGACCTCGACGTCGCGCTCCCCGGTGCCCGCCTTGGTGCTCTTGCGCGGATTGGTGCCCAGCGCCTTGATTCCGACGTCGATGCCCCGCAGTGCGGCGGCATCACGCACCGCGCCGTGGACGATCAGCCCGGCCCAGCCGTTGCGGCGCGCCAGTTCGGCGATGACGTCGCCGACCAGCGCGGTGTGCAGGGAGCCGGCCCCGTCGATCACCAGGACCCCGCCGTCACCCCGGTGCGCGAGCACCGACTTCAGCAGCGCATTGTCTTGGAAGCAGCGCACCGTGCTGATCGGACCGGCGAATTGCCGACGCCCGCCGAACTGGCGGAACTGCAGGTCGCAGCTGCGTACGTCGGGCCCCAGGTCGTCGACGAGGTCGGCGGTGGACCGGAAGGAGACGCCCACCTCAGCGGCTGCGCAGCTGACGCACGAGCAGGATGGCCAACACGCTCAGCGCCACGGCAACGAGCAGCGGCGTCCGGAATTGGCTCGGCGCCGAGATGTCGGGCGGAACAGGGTTGTCGGCGTCTTCGACGGTCGCCTTCGCTTGGGCTGCGGCATCTTTGGCGGCGGCAAGCTGACCGTTGGTTTCGGCCCGCGGCGGCATGGCGGCCTGTTGCTCAGCCCGGTCGGGCGGCCCGGGATCCACGGCTTTGGCGGGCGGCTTCTTGCCCGGCGCCTTGTTGGCGGGCGCCTTCTTGGCCGGGGCTTTCTTGGCGGGGGCTTTCTTGGCGGGCGCTTTCGCGGCCTTCTTGACTGCCTTGGTGGGAGGCTTCTTCCGCGGCGACGCCGGGGCGCCACTGAGTTCGCTGCCGGGTTCGCTGCCGGGTTCGCTCTCGGGTTCGGTGCCGGGTTCGCTGTCGGATCGATCTTGCGGGTCTGCCATGCGGCCGCTCCTTTGCGCCTTACGCGTCGCGCACAAAAGTTACTTTCGCCCCATCATGCCAGCAGGCGTGGACGGAGCCGGGGGCATGGCGGCGGTCAGGACCTTCGCCGCACCGCCCAGAGGGCGCCGGCGGCGACGAGCGCCACCGTCACCACCACAAACGGCCACAGCGGGGGGTTGTCGCCGGCGTCGCGGGGAGCGGCCGCCGGCCCGGGCGTGCCGGTGCCGGCCACCGCCAACCGAAACGTCCACGATCCCGAGACCACGTGGCCGTCCGCCGAGGTGACCCGATAGTTCACCGTGTAAGTTCCGGTCGGCCCCAGTGGGCGCAGGCCGACGCTGACCACCGCGCCCTGCACCGCCGGCTCTCCAGTGGACCAGACGTTACCATCGGGCCCGACCACCGTCATCGCCGCAAACCTGGTCTGCAACCGCTCGTTGAACGTCGCACTCACCCGGTCGGGGCCGGTCGCGAGGATGGCATCGTCCGCCGGGTCGGTCGAGATCCGGGTGGCGTGCGCGAACGCGTGCGTGGCCGTGACCGCCGCGGTCAGCGTCAGGGTTGCCAGCAACACGGCCAGCCACGCAACCAACGCCGGGCGCCTCATGCGCGTCGGCGGAGCAGCACCAGGCCGACCCCGACGGCGGTCAGCACCAAGGCGGCCCCGGCCAGCAGGCGGGCGGTGTTGTCCGGTGGGTTCGATGGTGCGGGTGCGACGCCGTGTCCGTGTGCCGCCGGCCCCGCCGCGAGCGACAGCACGGGAGCCGGGCGTTGCGGCTCACCGCCGCCGGGCAGCGGCGGCTGATCCCACTTCACGACAGAGCCGTCGGAGTAGGTATGCGTGGCCGGAAAGCTGGCGTTGTCGGTGTCGGGCAGTTGCACCGATATGCGAAACAGCGCGAACTGGTCCACCCCGATCCCGGCGTGGGGTGCTGCCGTCCAGGTCACGGAGCGAATTGTGCCGGACGCCGCGTCGCGGTCCAGCCGGGCCGCCCAGCCGGGCATCGTCTCGGCGCGAGCCGACCCCACGTCGGGAAGGGTGACGGTCAGCGCGGTGGTCGTCGCACCCTTCTCGGACTCATTGGGCACCCGGAAGGTCACTATCGCCATGGCGCCGCGCACGGCGGTGTCGGCGCTGGCATGGATGTGCGCCCACGCCGACGGCGCTGCCGCCGCCGCGCCGAGATAGCCGGCGCCGATCGCGACGATCACGCGCCAGCGCCGCCTGCCGGCCGGCGCCATGTCAGCCCGCCGCCAACCCGAGGCGGGCCATCACGTCCGCCTCGATGCCGTCGAGCTGCGAGGA
>JAQTVU010000185.1 GCA_028706695.1 Mycobacterium sp. | reverse complement strand
CACTGCCCAGCGAGCGCACCTGCCGCGGCGCGATTCAGGTGCCGCCCAACGGTTTACCGGTGATTTTGGGGCCCGACAACCCGGTCACCGGCGGTTACCCGGTCGTCGGCGTGTTGGTCGACGAGGACATCGACAAGGTCGCCCAGCTGCGGCCCGGCCAACGGGCGCGGTTGCACTGGTCCCGCCCCCGCTCGCCGTTGGCGAGACGGCCGGCATCGAGTTTCGCGGGCTGGCCGTTCTCATAGGATTCTCATGGCATTGTCGTGATAAGCAATCGTTTTCGCGGCATTGACGCGCCCCGCCCGCGGTTTAATGACCATTAAACTGTCGTTTAACATTCCGGTAACGTCTTGTCGCGCGCCGATCCCACTTCGGCCCCGGTGAACGTTTTCCTGGCCGCGCCGCGCCGGCCATTGCCGCAATAGATCTGCCCGCACGCATATTCCGTCGACCCGGGTCTTGCGGGATGCCATCGGCGGCGAAATGCGAGCCGCGGCGGCAAGCCGACGGTAAACCGTGAAGGAGGCGTGTATTGGGCTTGTCCGCATGTCGCACTAATTGCATATCCGCTTGCGTATCCGCGCAGCGAGTTCCCCAGAGCAGCCGCCAATACGCCGGTCACCTGCATGTTCGCCCACTGGCGCGCCCTCAGCTGTTTACCAGACAACTGCAACTCAACTTACAGCCCATACCGGCCGGATCGAGTTGACGGCGTTCTGTTCGCGATGTGAGCATGAACGCCACGGCTCGCCTCATGCTTTTGGGGCGTCCACGCGAGCATAGCGAGCAAGCTGGAAAACGGTTCCCGTCCCTTATCCGGGTCGAGCTAATGGCTGCTAATGGCTACTGTTACACCAGCCCGGTGCAACGGCTTTGCCGGGTTGGCTTCACGAAGGGGAGGTATATGCACGCCACCTTGCGCGGTGCCCGCTGCGCACCCGGGGTTGGCGTCGGCCCGTCGGGTCGGGGCGGTCGGATCTTTTCGCCGGCCGGCGGGCGTGCGTGAGCGGCCGCCAGGCCGCGGCAACGCGGCCGTCGCCACCGCGGGGCGGCCCGACGGCGGGCTCGCCGCGGGAGCGATCCTCGTCTACGAAAGGTGCAGACCCCATGGGGCGCAGCCATCGCATCACGGACTGGAATCCCGAAGACACGGCGGCCTGGGCGGCCGGCAACAACAAGGTCGCCCGGCGCAACCTGCTCTGGATGATCGCCTGCGACCACATCGCCTTCGGGGTCTGGACCCTGTGGCCGGTGATGGCGCTGTTCATGCCCCAGGATGTGTACGGCTTCCCCCCGTCCGACAAATTCCTGCTCGCGGCCACCGCCACCCTGGTCGCGGCATGCCTGCGCATCCCCTACTCGCTGGGCATCGCCACGTTCGGCGGCCGTAACTGGACGGTGTTCTCGATGGTGGCGTTGATCGCACCCACCATCGGCACCATCTGGCTGCTGGCCCACCCCGGCCTGCCCTTCTGGCTGTACCTGGTGTGCGCGGCGCTGACCGGGGCGGGCGGCGCGAATTACGCGGCGTCGATGACCAACACCAACGCGCTGTATCCGCACCGGCGCAAGGGTTTCGCGCTGGGGTTCAACGCCGGGGCGGGCAACCTCGGGGTGCCGATGATCCAACTGGTCGGGATGCTGGTGCTCGCCGTCGCCGGTCGCCGCGAGCCGTACTGGGTGTGCGGGCTCTACCTGGCACTGCTGACGGTCGTCGCCGTGGGAGCCGCCCACTACATGGACAACCTGGACGGTGCCACCTACCAGCTCCGCGACCTGCGGTCGATCCTGGCGTACCGCGACACGTGGTTGCTCGCGCTGCTCTATCTCAGCACCTTCGGCTCCTGGATCGGCTTCTCGTTCGCGTTCGGCCAGGTGCTGCAGATCACCTTCGTCAGCTCCGGGCAAAGCCACGACGACGCCGCCCTGCACGCCGCCGAGTTCGCGTTCATCGGACCGGCGCTGGGATCGCTGGCCCGCATCTACGGCGGCAGGCTGGCCGACCGCATCGGCGGCAGCCGTGTGACCCTGGCGGTCCTGGCGACCATGGCACTGGTCACTGGGTTTCTGGCCGCCATCGGCATCCACGGCGATGACACGCACCGCCCCGCGACCACCGCGACGACGGTGGGCTACGTCTGCGGCTTCATGGCCCTGTTCGTCCTCGCCGGCCTGGGCAACGGGTCGGTGTACAAGATGATCCCCACGGTGTTCGAGTCGCGCAGCCACGCGCTGGATCTCGGTGACGCCGATCGCCGGCGCTGGTCACAGGCCACGTCGGGCGCGGTCATCGGGTTCGTCGCGGCGTTCGGCGCGCTCGGCGGCGTGGGCATCAATCTCGCGCTGCGCCAGTCCTACCTGGTCACCGGCACGGACACGATGGCGTTGTGGGCCTTCCTGTTGTTCTACGTCGCCGCCGGCGCGGTGACCTGGATGCGCTATGTGCGCCGGTCGACGCCGGCGGCCCCGAACGCGCCGGGGGCCGAGCCGTGCACCGAGCCGGCCCGGGTGTGACGGCGATGCATCGACAGTTGCGGCCATTACGGCCATTGCTGCTATGGCCGTGTAACGCAGCCGAAACGGCCTAGGGCTGCGCACTCGACATGGCCCAGCCAGCTTCTGCGCCCCTGACGGGCTACCGGATCGCGGTCACGTCGGCCAACCGCGCCGAGGAACTGTGTGCCTTACTGCGCCGCAACGGCGCGGAAGTGTCCCGGGCTGCGGCCATCAACCTCATCCCCTTGCCCGACGACGACGAACTGCACCGCAACACCACGGCTCTGATCGCCCGGCCCCCCGACATCTTGTTCACCCACACCGGCATCGGATTCCGGGGCTGGATCGCTGCGGCCGACGGCTGGGGTGTGGCCGGTCAGCTGATCGCCGCGCTGTCCAAGGGCAGAATCGTCGCCCGCGGGCCGAAGGCGACCGGTGCGCTGCGCGCCGCCGGACTGCACGAGGAATGGTCACCGCCATCGGAATCCTCTCGCGAAGTCCTGAAGTACCTGCTCGGCTCGGGCGTCTCCGGAAAGCGCGTCGCCGTGCAGTTGCACGGTGCGGCCGACGACTGGGACCCGTTCCCGGAATTCCTCGACGGATTGCACGCGGCGGGCGCCGAGGTGGTGCCCATCCGCGTATACCGCTGGAAGCCAACAGCGCTCGGCGGTGAATTCGACCAGCTGGTGACCTCGATCGCCAGACGCCAGTTCGATGCGGTCAGCTTCACCTCCGCACCCGCCGCGGCGGCGTTGCTGGAACGCGGTCGTGAACTCGATATCGAGGAGCAGCTGGTGCAGGCGCTGCGCACCGACGTGCACGCGATGTGCGTGGGTCCGGTGACCGCGCAGCCCTTGGCCAGGGCGGGCATCCCGACCTCCTCACCTGAACGAATGCGGTTGGGCGCCTTGGCCCGCCACATCGCGCAGGAGCTTCCGCCGCTGCGGTCGCGCACCATCAAGGCGGCCGGCCACCAGATCGAGATCCGCGGCAGCTGCGTCCTGGTGGACGGTTCGGTCAAGACCTTGTCCGGATCCGGGATGGCGACGCTGCGCGCACTGGCACAACGGCCCGGCGACGTCGTGGCACGCACCGATTTGTTACAGGTGCTGCCCGGCAACAGCAACGACCCGCATGCCGTCGACACGGCGGTGCTGCGGTTGCGAACGGCGTTGGGTGACAAGAATATCGTCGCAACGGTGGTCAAGCGCGGTTACCGGCTCGCAGTCGGATGAGCCCACCCGCCCGGCGCGGGCCTGAGCCCGCCGACGATTGCTCGTTGCCCCGGCGATCTCGACGCCATCGGCCCGACACTGCCCGGCTCTATCTGGGCGCCGACGTCACCCGCCGACCCTATCCGGCGGTGCTCCGCCCGATCTGAACCGAGCCATCGGGGGTGACGCGCACCGCGTAGACCGGCACCCGGACGCCCGGCTCGTCGAGGCAAGAGCCGTCGTCGAGCGCGAAAGCCTGCTTGAGGATGGGTGATTGGACGATCGCACGGCCGCCGCGGTCGCCGACCAGTCCCCGGGACAGCACCGCGGCACCCGAGAACGGGTCGACGTTACCCACCGCGTGCACCGACCCGTCGTCCAGCCGGAACAACGCCGCCTGGGTGCCGTCGTCGAGCAGCACACCCACGCCACGACCGGGGATGAGGTGGTTGTAGGGGCAGGCGGTGGTCCAGACCTGAATGCCGTTGAGAACGGTCACAATTCCTCCTGAACTGACCCACGCACCCGCGGCATGCCAATGGACACCGGGATTTTGCGCCCGGCATGCTCGGTGAATGTCACGGTCGGGTCAACGGCGTCGGGGGCGTTGACGAAGGAGACAAAGCGCGACAGCTTGTCCGGATCCTCCAACACGCCCTTCCATTCGCATTGGTAGTTCTGTACGTGCCGCTGCACTGCGGCCTCGAACTCCCCGGCCAGGCCCAGCGTATCCGCACAGACCACCTCGCGGACGTGGTCGAGGCCGCCGTCGATCGACTCGATCCAGGGCGCGGTGCGCTGCAGCCGGTCGGCGGTGCGGATGTAGTACATGAGAAACCGGTCGATGTAGCGGACGAGAGTCTCGGTGTCCAGGTCGGAGGCCAGCAGCTGCGCGTGTCTGGGGGTCATGCCTCCATTGCCGCCGACGTAGAGGTTCCAGCCCTTCTCGGTGGCAATGACCCCCACGTCCTTGCCGCGGGCCTCGGCGCATTCCCGCGCGCAGCCCGAAACGCCCATCTTGATCTTGTGCGGCGCCCGCAGGCCGCGGTAGCGCAGTTCCAGGTCGATGGCCAGCTGCACCGAATCCTGCTGACCGTAGCGGCACCAGTCGGTGCCCACGCAGCTCTTCACGGTGCGCAGCGCCTTGCCGTAGGCCTGACCGGACTCCATGCCGCCCTCGACGAGGCGACGCCAGATCTCGGGCAGCTGCTCCACCCGCGCGCCGAACATGTCGATGCGCTGGCCGCCGGTGATCTTGGTGTAGAGACCGAAATCCTGTGCGATCTGGCCGATCAGGATCAGGTGCTCGGGCTTGATGTCCCCGCCGGGCACCCGTGGCACCACCGAGTAGCTGCCGTTCTTCTGGATGTTGGCCAAAAAGTGGTCGTTGGAGTCCTGCAGCGCGGCCTGCTCTCCGGAGAGAATGTGGTCCGAGCCGGTGGACGCCAAAATGGAGGCGACCACGGGTTTGCAGATGTCGCAACCTTTTCCGCGGCCGTAGCGCTCCAGCAGACCCGAGAACGTGCGGATCTCGGTGGCCGAGACGATCTCGAAAAGCTCCGCCCGCGACTGGCTGAAGTGTTCGCACAGCGCCTTGGGCTGTACGATCCCCTCGGCCTCCAGCAGCTGCTTGAGCAGCGGCACACACGAGCCGCATGAGGTGCCCGCCGACGTGCGCGACTTGAGCGCCGCGACGTCCGCGCAGCCCTCGGCGATCGCACACTTCAGATCGCCCTTGGTGACGTTGTTGCACGAACAGATCTGCGCCGAATCCGGCAGCGCCCCGACCCCCAGAGCCGAAGCACCCTCGCCGGACCGGGCCGGCGCGATCAGCGACAGCGGATCGCCGGGCAGCTCACTGCCGACCATGGGGCGCAACACTCCGTACGACGACGCGTCGCCCACCAGCACCCCACCGAGCAGCGTCTTGGCGTCGTCGGAGAGCACCAGCTTGGCGTAGGTCCGTTTGACCGCGTCGTTGATGGCCACCTCGAGACAGTGCTCGGTGGTCCCCATT
>JAQTVU010000184.1 GCA_028706695.1 Mycobacterium sp. | reverse complement strand
GGTCCCTGCCCGAATACGCCGCTCGCGTCGCGTTTGATGCCGGCGCCCGCTACGCGGCGCGCGGCGGTGGTCCGCGGCAGCTGCGCAAGAACCTGGCCCGCGTGATCGGCGTCCCGCCCGCCGAGGTGCCGGATTCCCTGATGCGGGACGCGCTGGCGTCGTATGCCCGTTACTGGCGCGAGGCATTCCGGCTGCCGACGATGGATCACCGTGCGGTGGCCCGGCAGGTCGAGGAAGGTGGTATCGGGCTGAACCTGGTGTCAGAGGCGCTGGACGCGGGCCGCGGGACGGTGCTGGCGCTGCCGCACAGCGGTAACTGGGACATGGCCGGGGTGTGGCTGGTGCAGGCGCACGGTACCTTCACCACCGTGGCCGAGCGACTCGAGCCCGAGTCGCTGTATCGCCGCTTCATCCGCTACCGCGAAAGCCTCGGCTTCGAGGTGTTGCCGCTGTCCGGGGGCGAACGGCCGCCCTTCGAGGTGCTGTGCGAGCGGCTGCGGGCCAACCGGGTGGTGTGCCTGATGGCCGAGCGCGACCTCACCCGCACCGGCGTCGAGGTCGAGTTCTTCGGCGAGCCGACCCGGATGCCCGCCGGGGCGGCCAAGCTGGCGATCGAGACCGGGGCCGACCTGCTGCCCGTGCATTGCTGGTACGAAGGCGGCTCCCTGGGCTTCTCGATCGACCCGCCGCTGGACTGCGCCGGCGGTGACGTTGGCGCGATCACCCAGGCGCTGGCCGACCGGTTCGCCAAGAACATCGCCGCCCACCCCGAGGATTGGCACATGCTGCAACCGCAATGGCTGGCCGACCTCTCCGCCGCCAGACAGGCGAGCCTGATGAGGGAAGCCTGATGCGGATCGGGATGGTTTGTCCTTACTCGTTCGACGTGCCGGGTGGGGTGCAGTCGCACGTCTTGCAGCTGGCCGAGGTGATGCGTGCCCGCGGTCACGCGGTCAGCGTGCTGGCCCCGGCTTCGCCCGACGCGTCCCTGCCCGAGTATGTCGTCTCGGCCGGCAGGGCAATCCCGATTCCCTACAACGGGTCGGTGGCACGACTGCAGTTCAGCCCGGCCGTGCACGGCCGGGTCCGAAGGTGGCTCCTGCAGGGTGAGTTCGACGTGCTGCACCTGCACGAGCCGAACGCGCCCAGCCTGTCGATGTGGGCCCTCCGGGTGGCCGAGGGCCCGATCGTGGCGACGTTTCACACCTCGACCACCAAATCGCTGACGCTGACGGTGTTCCAGGGCGTGCTGCGGCCCTGGCACGAGAAGATCGTCGGCCGGATCGCGGTGTCCGACCTGGCGCGACGCTGGCAGATGGAGGCACTGGGCAGCGACGCGGTCGAAATCCCCAACGGGGTCGACGTGCGATCGCTGGCCACGGCGCCGCGGCTGGACGGCTACCCCCGGCGGGGCAAGACGGTGCTGTTTTTGGGCCGCTACGGCGAGCCGCGCAAGGGGTTGTCGGTGCTGCTGGCCGCCCTGCCCCGGGTGGTGCAGCGCTTCCCGGACATGCAGCTGCTGATCGTCGGCCACGGCGACGAGGAGGAGTTACGAAGCCAGGCGGGTGAATTGGTCAAGCACATGCGCTTCCTGGGCCTGGTTGACGACGCGGGCAAGGCGTCGGCGCTGCGCAGCGCCGACGTGTACTGCGCGCCCAACACCGGGGGCGAGAGCTTCGGCATCGTGCTGGTCGAGGCGATGGCCGCCGGCACCCCGGTGGTGGCCAGCAACCTGCACGCGTTCCGGCGCGTGCTGTGCGACGGTGCGCTCGGCTGCCTGGTGCCCGTCGGCGACGGGGCGGCGCTGGGCGACGCGCTGATCGGCGTGCTGGAAAACGACGCGCTGCGCGATCGTCAGGTGACCGCAGCCCGCGAGGCCGTCGGCCGCTACGACTGGTCGGTGGTGGCCAGCCAGATCACGCGGGTGTACGAGACGGTCGCCGGGTCGGGCGCCAAGGTGCAGGTGGCCAGCTGATGACGTGGCTGGTAATCGTCGTCGCGGCGTTGGTGGCGCTGGCCACCTGGGCCGTCTTCTGGGCATATCACACGGCAAACCGGCTGGACCGGCTGAACGTGCGCTACGACCTGTCCTGGCAGACGCTCGACGGCGCGTTGGCACGGCGCGCGGTGGTGGCGCGTGCCGTGGCGATCGACGCCTACGGTGGGTCGCCGGAGGGGAGACGGCTGGCCGCGCTGGCCGACGCCGCGGAGGGCGCGCCACGCCACGCCCGGGAGCGCGCGGAAAATGAGCTGTCGGGCGCGCTGGCGAGTGTCGAGCCCGCGTCGCTGCCGGCCGGTCTGATCGCCGAGCTGGCCGACGCCGAGGCCCGGGTGATGCTGGCCCGCCGATTCCACAACGACGCGGTGCGCGACACCCTCGCGCTAGCCGAGCGACGCCTGGTGCGCGTCTTCCGGCTCGGCGGAAATGCGGCGACGCCAAGCTATTTCGAGATCGTCGAACGGCCCCACGCGCTGGCCCAGCGCGATCACGGCGTGCTCAACCACCGCACCTCGGCACGGGTGGTACTGCTCGACGAAACCGGCGCGGTGCTGCTGCTGTGCGGGACGGATCCGGCCATCGCCGACGGCACCGCGCCGAGATGGTGGTTCACCGTGGGCGGGCAGGTGCGCCCGGGTGAGCGGCTGGCCGAGGCCGCCGCGCGCGAGCTGGCCGAAGAAACCGGCCTGCGGGTCGGGCCGGAACAGCTGATCGGGCCCGTCTGGCGGCGCGACCAGGTCTTCGAATTCAACGGCGCGCTGATCGACAGCGAAGAGTTCTACCTGCTATGCCGGACCCGCCGGTTCGAGCCCTCAGCTGCAGACCGCACCGAGCTGGAACGCGGCTACATCCACGGCCATCGGTGGTGTCATGCGGACGACATCGCCGAACTGGTGGCCGCGGGCCAGGCCGTCTACCCGCTTCAGCTGGGCGAGCTGCTCGTCACCGCGAACGCGCTGGCCGATGACCATCCACCGGGTCGGCCGCCGCAACTGCACGCCATCCGCTGAATTCGGCGCCGGTAAATCGGCTGGTAATCCGCTACTACACTGGACCGGTACCCGCAGGTGACAACGATCGAGAAAAGCAGGGGTAATCGGGTGGATAGCGCGGCGCACAACGGCAGCGGGCGAACCGGCACGGCCCGGGTCAAACGCGGCATGGCCGAGATGCTCAAGGGCGGGGTCATCATGGACGTCGTCACCCCGGAGCAGGCCCGCATCGCCGAGGGCGCCGGTGCGGTCGCGGTGATGGCGCTGGAGCGGGTGCCCGCCGACATCCGCGCCCAGGGCGGGGTATCGCGGATGAGCGACCCCGACACGATCGAGGGCATCAAAGAGGCGGTCACCATCCCGGTGATGGCCAAGGCGCGCATCGGGCACTTCGTCGAAGCGCAGATCCTGCAGAGCCTGGGCGTGGACTACATCGACGAATCCGAGGTGCTGACCCCGGCCGACTACACCCACCACATCGACAAATGGAAGTTCACCGTGCCGTTCGTGTGCGGGGCGACCAACCTCGGTGAGGCGCTGCGGCGCATCGGCGAGGGCGCGGCCATGATCCGGTCCAAGGGCGAGGCCGGCACCGGCGACGTCTCCAACGCGACCACCCACATGCGTGCCATCGGCGCCGAGATCCGTCGGCTGACGTCGTTGTCCGAGGACGAGCTGTACGTGGCCGCAAAGGAGTTGCAGGCGCCCTTCGAGCTCGTCGTCGAGGTCGCGCGGGCGGGCAAGCTGCCGGTCACGCTGTTCACCGCCGGCGGGATCGCCACCCCCGCCGACGCGGCGATGATGATGCAGCTCGGTGCCGAGGGCGTGTTCGTGGGCTCGGGCATCTTCAAGTCCGGCGACCCCGCGCGGCGCGCCGCCGCGATCGTCAAGGCCACCGCCTTCTACGACGACCCCGAGGAGCTGGCCAAGGCGTCGCGTGGGCTGGGCGAGCCGATGGTGGGCATCAACGTGGAACAGATCGCGCAGCCCGAACGCCTGGCCCGGCGCGGCTGGTAAAGACAATCCGTGTCGATCGAGAAGATCCTCGATCTCGAGCAACTCGAGGTCAACATCTATCGCGGGGGCGTGTTCAGCCCGGAGTCGGGGTACTTCCAGCGCACCTTCGGCGGCCATGTCGCCGGCCAGTCGCTGGTGTCGGCGGTGCGCACCGTAGAGCCCCGCTACCTGGTGCATTCGCTGCACGGCTACTTCATCCGTCCCGGCGATGCCACCGCCCCCACCGTCTTTCTCGTCGAACGCCTCCGCGACGGCGGCTCCTTTTGCACCCGGCGGGTCAATGCCATCCAGCACGGCGAGACGATCTTTTCGATGTCGGCGTCGTTCCAAAGCGACCAGCAGGGCATCAACCACCAGGACGCCATGCCGTCGGCGCCGCCGCCGGACGGGCTGCCGGGGTTGAACTCGATCAAATTTTTCGACTCCCCCCAATTCTCAGCCGGGTTTCGCCAGTTCGACGAGTGGGACATCAGAATCGTGCCGCAGGACCGCCTGCGGCGACTGCCCGGCAAGGCCTCCCAGCAACAGGTCTGGTTTCGCCACCGTGACCCGCTGCCCGACGATCCCGTGTTGCACATCTGCGCGCTGGCCTACATGAGCGACCTCACCTTGCTGGGATCGGCGCAGGTGACCCACATGGCGGAGTGCGAGCACCTGCAGGTGGCCTCGCTCGACCACGCGATGTGGTTCATGCGGGTGTTCCGCGCCGACGAGTGGCTGCTCTACGACCAGTCCTCACCGTCGGCCTTCGGTGGCCGTTCGCTGTGCCAGGGCAAGATCTTCACCTCCTCGGGCGAGATGGTCGCGTCGGTCATGCAGGAAGGCCTGACCCGCTTCCCTCGCGGACATCTGCCGACGACGCAGTGAGCGGGCCACGAATCGGTGTCCTGGCGCTGCAAGGCGATACCCGGGAGCACCTGGCGGCGCTGCGGGAGGCCGGGGCCGACGCCGTGCCGGTGCGCCGGCGCGGCGAGCTGGAGGCGGTCGACGCGCTGGTCCTTCCCGGCGGGGAATCCACCACGATGAGTCGCCTGCTGACCGATCTGAACCTGCTGGAACCGCTGCGGGCGCGGCTGGCCGAGGGCCTTCCGGCCTACGGCGCCTGCGCGGGCATGATCCTGCTGGCCAGCGAGATCCTGGACGCCGGCGCCGACGGGCGGGCGGCGCTGCCGCTGCGGGGGATCGATATGACGGTGCGGCGCAACGCTTTCGGACGACAGGGCGACTCGTTCGAGGGCGATGTCGCGTTCGCCGGCCTGGACGGTCCGGTGCGTGCGGTGTTCATCCGGGCGCCGTGGGTGGAGCGGACCGGCGCCGGTGTCGAGGTGCTGGCGCGCGCCGCCGGGCATCCCGTCGCGGTGCGCCAGGGCGCGGTGCTCGCGACGGCCTTTCACCCCGAGATGACCGGAGACCGCCGCGTCCACCAGTTGTTCGTCGACATGATCAAAGGCGCCTGAGGACCGCCCGAGCGTCACGCTCGGGCGGCGCGGGGTCCACGTAGACTCGTCTGGCGAACTCGCAGGCAACAGCACAGGCAACAGAAGAGGTACCGACACCGATGAGCGGCCATTCCAAGTGGGCCACCACCAAGCACCAGAAGGCCGTCAAAGACGCGCGCCGCGGCAAGGAGTTCGCCCGGCTGATCAAGAACATCGAGGTCGCCGCCCGTACCGGTGGTGGTGACCCGGCTGGCAATCCGACGCTGTATGACGCCATCCAGAAGGCCAAGAAGACCTCGGTG
>JAQTVU010000183.1 GCA_028706695.1 Mycobacterium sp. | reverse complement strand
AAGCGGATCCATTGGACACGCCGATGCTTCGCCATGATCACGGACCGGTTACGGAGGCGCGCCGACCAACGCCACAATCGTCCCGAAAATCACACGGGACTCACACGTCTAACTGCGAAACTCAAGAGGCCACAGAAACCACAGAAACCCACGTGACAAAAGCGATAGCGCCGCGGGCAATCGACGCGCCGTCCAGCCACCGCCTGCGCCACGACAGTGTCCGCGGCGCAGGCGCCCGGCATGTCGCGGATGTCAATCCCTAAAATCCCTAAGCCGGACACCCAAACTCCAAGCCCAAGCTGACGGCCCCCGCCGATACACAGTTACGGCGTGGCAGCGCGGATGGCGCCGAATCGAAGGTCGGCGAAGTCGGGACGGACCACGCAGATACCGCGTCGGGTGGCCGCGGCCTTGTGCACGCGGTCTTGGCCGCTTCGGACAGGCCCATGTTCGCCGATGCCGGAGTCGGATACCGGCGCAACGGCCGGCGGAGTCGCGTCGGCCGAGTCAGCGGGTCCGCAGCATCACGACCCGGCCAGCTCTTCCAGCAGACCGGCGGCGTAGGCAACGCTTTTGGCGGGTTCGGTCATCTGCTCGGCGACCTGTTGGCACCTGGTCCGGAATTCCGGCCGCAGGATGCGGCGCAGGTCGTCGGCCAGCGTTTCGGCCGTGGTGGCCGGAAGGGCCCTTTCGCAACCGACGCCCAGCCGGATGACCGCTTCGGCCCACATCGGCTGGTCGAGCCACTGCCACAGGAGCAACGTGGGCATGCCGGCCCGCATCCCCGCGGAGGTGGTCCCCGAGCCCCCGTGGTGAACCACCGCGCAGCACGCCGGAAAGACGGTCGCGTGATTGACCGCATCGACGATCTTGACATGCTCGGGATGCGCGACGCCGCTGAAGTCGTTGGGCCCGCTGCACATCAGCACCCGCTCGCCCACCTGCGCGGTGGCCGCACCGACCATGTCCACCATGTCGGTCGCGGAGGCGATCGGTGTGCTGCCCAGGCCGAAATAAATCGGTGCGGGCCCCTCGGCGCTCCAGGACAGCACGTCTTCGTCGGCGCGCGTGGGCAACTCGAGGGTGAGCGAGCCCGAAAAGGGCCGCCGCCGGGCCTCCTCGTCGGTCCATTGATCTGCGAGCTTGGGGGCGCAGAGGTAGTCGTAGGTCTGGATTTCCAGCGATGTGGCCGTCGCCTTGGCGCCGGGCAGGCCGAGCGAACGGCGCTGAGCCTCGTCGGCTTGCTCCCGCATGTTGGAATACAACCCCCCGGACGGCAACAACTGCACCGGGAAGAAATGCAAGGCGGCGAATGGAATGCCGTGATACTCCGCCACATTGGCGGCGAGCCCCTGCTCGTTCATGCCCGCCACCACCAGATCGGCCCCCGCCGCCAGCGACGTCAGCGTCGCGCTTTTCTCCTCCGCGACCTCGACCACCTCGCCCATAACTTCCGGGAGTGCGGAGAGCGGATTCTTCTTGCTGCGAATGAAGTTCGCGGCCACGTTCATTCGCTCGCGCGTGTCGCGCCCATAGGCCACACCGCGCAGCCCCGCCGATGCGACGAAGCCGAGCATGTCGGGCGGGGCCGCCACGGTCACGTCGTGACCTCTTTGCATCAGCTCGCGCCCGACGGCCGCGCAGGGCTCGATGTCCCCGCGGCTTCCATAGCTTGCCACCAGAACTTTCATGAGCGGGTTCGCCACCTACCTCGTGCCGTCGGCGGTCCGGGTCAACGCCATTTGATGCCACATCCGATCGAGGGTCGCTGGTCGGGATCGACCGGCCGCCCGGCGAGCACCGCGTCGACCGCCGCCCGGACGTGCGCCGCGGTCACCGGCAGGTCGTTGCCGGGGCGGGAGTCATCGAGCTGGCCGCGGTAGACGAGTCGGCGCTCGCCGTCGAAGACGAAGGTGTCGGGCGTGCACGCCGCGGAGAAGGCGCGCGCGACGTCCTGGGTCTCGTCGTAAAGGTAGGGAAACGTCCAGCCGTGGCGACGGGCCTCGGTGACCATCTGGTCGGGCCCGTCCTGCGGGTAGCTGACGACGTCGTTGCTGGAGATGCCGACCATCGACACGTCCTGATCGGCGAGGTCCCGGCCGAGCCGGGCCAGCCCGTCGGCGACGTGCTTGACGTAGGGGCAGTGGTTGCAGATGAAGGTGACGACCAGGGCCGCACCGGTGAGCTGGTCGAGGCTGACCGTGCGGCCGGTGGCCGGGTCGGGCAGCGTGAATGCGGGTGCCGGTGTGCCGAGCGCAAGCATCGTGGACTCGATGGCCATGCCCGCCACAGTAGCGTCACAGGTTTCATGTCGCGCGGCGACGGGGGGGGCGGACCGGCCCGTCAGGTGCGTGCCGCGGGCCCTTGGTTGTCGACCTTGTTCGCCGCGAACGTCGCGGCCTGGTCGGTCATGCCGGACTGGATGTAGGAGACGTGCGCCATGATGTTGCCGCCGCCGGTGCAGATCGGGTCGTCCGGCGCGCACAGGCTGATGGTCTTGGAGGACAGCAGGGGGCTGATCGTCGGGAGCGGCTGGCCGCCCCACAGCATGCTGGAGAATCCACTGGACGGCTCGCCGAACAGGGCGACGGCGGCGACGTGGTCATCCGTCCGGGCCGGCATCTCCGTGCTGGCCAGGTCGATCACGGTCGCGCCCTGGGAATATCCGCCCAGCACGATCCTGGTGTTGGGGCAGCTGGTGACGATGCCTTGGACGTGGGCGCTGGCATCGTCGGCGCCGGCCGGGACGCTGCCGTGGTAGTCGTCGTTGGCCGGGTAGTCGACCGCGTACACCCCGACGGATTTTCCGCCCAGCTTCGAGGTGAGCGAGTCGACGAATGCCTCACCGACGTCGCCGAGTCCCGGGGCCTGATGGGTGCCGCGCGCGAAGACCACCTCGACGTCCGAGCACGGGTCGGCGGCGGCGACCGGAATGCCGATGGGCGCGCTCAGCAGCCCCCACGTTGTCGCGACCAAGGCACCGGAAATACGAAGACGGCTGCGTGCGCTCATCTCCAAATCCTGCCACATGGTCGACGGCGGCGGCTGCTGCGGCCGCCGGGGCAATATGAGGAAGCAGGTGAAAGGCAGCGCTGCACCCTATACGCGAGGAGTGGATCATGGCTGCGACGGCATCGCTGGCCGGCAAGCGGGCACTGGTCACCGGCGGCAGCCGCGGCATCGCCATCAACGCGATCGCGCCTGGCGGCACCGCGACCGACATGGCTGCGCAGGCGGGCCCCCGCTACATCCCGCCTGCGCTGCGCGACGTTCCGGCCGACGCTGTCATCCGATCGATGATTGCGATCGGCCGGTTCGCCGCACCCGAGGAGATCGCCGCCGTCGCGGCGTTCCTGCTGTCTTCGGACGCCTCCTGCCTCACCGGCGCCACCGTGGACGCCTCCGGCGGTTGGAGGTAACCGGGCGGCGGAGCCGAGCGGGCAGCCGTGACACGCCGGGCGCACGCGAGATTGCCGATTTCCGAGATTTATTCGACATGCGTTCCTTAATATTTGGCTTACCCGGCGTGAGACTTGTCCGTCCGTTGCTGCTCCGTGGCGCGAGATGCCGGTCCGGTGGTGCGTGGTGTGGTGTCGGCTGGCTCGGGGAAGGACGCGTAGGGATGAGTTTCTTGACGTTGCCGCCGGAACTGAACTCGTTGCTGATGTTTTCGGGCGAGGGCAGCGCCCCGATGCTGGCCGCCGCCGCATCGTGGGACGGGTTGGCCGAGGCGTTGGGCTCGGCCGCCCAGTCGTTTTCCTCGGTTACCGCGGAATTGGCCGGCCGGACCTGGCGGGGCCCCGCCTCGGCGGCGATGCTGGCCACCGCTACCCGCTACGGCGGGTTTTTGACCGCGGCCCAGGCCAGGGCCCAGACCGCCGCCACCCAGGCCAAGGCGATCGTCGGGGCCTTCGAGGCGGCGCGGGCCGCCACCGTGCATCCGCTGGCCGTGTCCGCCAACCGCAGCCAATTGGTGCAGCTGGTGGCCGGTAATCTGTTCGGGCAGAACGCACCCGCGATCGCGGCCGCCGAGGCCGAGTACGAGCAGATGTGGGCCCGCGACGTGGCCGCGATGCTCGGCTACCACGGCGGCGTCTCGACGGCGGCGGCCCAGGTCGCGGCCTGGCCGGCCATGCTTTCGGGCCTGTCGGCACCGGTGCCCGGCGCGCTCGCCAACCCGATCGGGGCGTTGCAGTCCGACATCGGCCAGGCCGAGCAGGCCGTCATGAGCGTGATCAATGCGCCGACCAACACCTTGTTGGGGCGTCCGCTGATCGGTAACGGCACCAACGGCGCCGCCGGGACGGGCCAAGCTGGCGGGCCGGGCGGGATCCTGTGGGGCAACGGCGGCAACGGCGGATCGGGCACGGGAGCACAAACCGGAGGGCCCGGTGGTGCGGCGGGGCTGTTCGGCGACGGCGGTCGTGGCGGCACCGGCGGATCCAGCGCCTACGGCGGGGCCGGCGGCATCGGCGGCTGGCTGTGGGGCAGCAACGGCGCCAACGGCGCCGCCGGTGCCGGCGCACCGGCGAGCATGCAGGTGGGGCTGACGATGTACGGCACGACCGAGCCGATAGTCTACGCCTCGGTCAACGGCGGCCCGAGCGTGCCTCTGCTGGTCGACACCGGATCCACCGGGCTGGTGATCCCGTTGCAGGACATCGGCATTCAGCACCTCGGCATCCCCACCGGGTTCGGCATGAGCGGCTACAGCGGCGGGCTGGACTACATGTATCTGACGTTCCAGGGCCCGGTGAACTTCGGCAACGGGGTGGTCGCCACGTCCACCAGCTACGACGTGCCGATCTTCTCGTGGCCGACGTCGCTGTCGTCGTTCCCGACCTCGTTCAGCCAATTCTTTGCCGCCGACGGCGCTGTCGGCGTCATGGGCATCGGCCCGAACGCGGGCGGCCCCGGGCCCAGCAGCCCGATCGCCGCGTTGCCGAGCGGGCTGAACCAGGGCGTGCTGATCAACGAAGTCTATGGCACCACGCCGTATCTAGACTTTGGGCCGCCCCCTGGCCTCACTTCCATTGCCACGGTGAGCGGGGCGCCGATCACCACGCTGGAGATCGGGGCCAACGGTAATTACTACTCCGTCAACGCGATCATCGATTCCGGCGGCGTGCAGGGCACCATCCCGCTGAACGTGCAACCGGGAACTGTGGTCGACATCTACGCTCCGGGTACGTCCAGCATCCCGGGCCCGCTGCTGTACTCCTACACCTATGCGGGCAACCCCAATGCCGTTCCTACCAGTTACTTCCCGACGTATTCGACGCAGATCATGAACACCGGCGCGCTGCCCTTCCTCGAGCACCCGGTGTACCTCTCCAACGGCGGCGACGGGTCGATGACCTTCTACCAGTGACCTGAGCCGCCCCCGGTCTCGACCGCACCGCGCGGCGTCGGCATCCAAACCCATTGCCGGGCCGCGAAAGCCCCGTGGCTTTCTTTGAGTTTGATATGCCGGTGCGGTCGGACGGCCTGTCCGCTGCGTTTCCCGCCATACGATGCCACGAGCGCGGCTTCGGCGGAAAGGGGCGTTTTGGGATGAGCTTTTTCACATGCCGTTGCAAGTGAGTGATCTTTAGTGGTCACGCGACTTGCACCCCGTCTCGGGGTTGTTCGGCAGCCGTGTGGCTGCGTCCCTTCCGCGCTTCACAGCCACCTGCCCGGCTGGGCCGGGTCTTACGGTCGGCTCCACGCTTGACGGCGGCCCCAACTGGGCCGACGACGCTAACTGTGTTCTCGTAGCGCGCGA
>JAQTVU010000004.1 GCA_028706695.1 Mycobacterium sp. | reverse complement strand
GCCTCGCAGACCGCGGATGAACGCAAGATCGGTCAGGGCCTGGCGGATATCGTCGCCGGCGTCGACCAAGTCTGAGGGGAGGCGGGTTGGCGGTGAAGGTGACTGTCGTTCCGACGATGTATCGAGACGCGGCGAACTGGAAGGTGCAGGGGGAGATTCACTTGCGTGGTGAGCTCACCAGCAGCCTTAAAGAGACGCTGCGCTCCGCGCTGGATGAAGGCTTGTACTACGGTCCCCGGCAACTGGGCCTGGATCACTATGGCTCTGGCGGGTTTTCATCGTTTCCCACCGATGACGACCACGGCCTGCAGGAAATGCTGCTCGACGAGGTAGTGGTTGTGGAACGCGATCCCAGTGCGCGGCTGCTGGTCATGCCCAACACCGAAGATGGTGGCACGGTCGACGAATTCGTCGCCAAGGTCGTCGCCGCGGCCCGGGCGGGCTGGAACCCGACCCTGCACGCCGGTTGACCATGTCGGCGACGCGAGGTACGGAACGGTCTGCGCGGTCCTACCCGCCGCACGCCGGCGGCTACGGTGTCGCCGCGTCGGCGGGCCGGGCTGATCAAGCCCACACCCGACACGGTGCCGCCGGCAGCAGGGGAGAGGTGGTGCAATGTTGATTCCCGTGCAAGTGGTCGCCGAGCTATTCAGCGCGGACCAGTGCACCGATGAACATGTCGCAGAAGCGCTTTCGGCGCTCAATCAGGAACTGCGTGAACACTTCTCCGGCATTGGTGAAGTCGTCGGGATTCCCAGCGAAGGCAGCGATAACGTCACCAAGGTCGATACCGTCGCCAAGCAGGACCGCCCGGATGTGGTGGTCGCGACACTGGTACTGGCATTGCGCAACATCAGCGCCTCCGCCGCCCTGGCCGCGGCGCAGGGATTCGCCAGCACACGATTCCCCAGCGCAGTGTTGACGCCGTTCAGTGAATCGCAGTTGGACCGGCTACGGGGCCTGGGTGCTTTCGCCGACGCCGCCGCTACCGTGAAGGACACAGCGGCCACCAGCATCATCAATATCGCGAAAGAGTAGGCCCGTGAACAAAATCGCCGCGCTCCCCGCCGCGATCACCCTCCTGATCGCCGCCGCCTCCACGATGCATGTCGCGCCGGCGGCCGCCCAACCCGACACCGCTGCCGGGGCAGTCGTGTTCCTCGACCCCGGCCACAACGGCGCCAACGACGCATCGATCACCCGGCAAGTCCCCACCGGCAGAGGCGGCACCAAAGACTGTCAAACCACCGGAACCCAAACCGCCAACGGATACCAAGAACACGCATTCAACTGGGACACGGTGCTGCGGATCCGCGCTGGCCTGACCGACCTCGGGGTCCGCTCAGCGCTGTCCCGGGGCGACGACACCACTGTGGGCCCGTGCGTCGACGCCCGCGCGCAGATGGGCAATAGCCTCAAACCCGACGCGATCGTCAGCATCCACGCCGACGGCGGCCCACCCGACGGGCACGGCTTCCACGTCAACTACTCCGCCCCGCCCCTCAACGAAGCCCAACGCGGCCCCGCAGTAGTACTGGCCAAGACGATGCGCGATCAGCTTGTCGACGCCGGGGTTACCCCTGCCAGCTACATCGGAACCGACGGACTCTACGGGCGATCCGACATCGCCGGGCTGAACCTTGCGCAATACCCGGCCGTGCTCGTTGAGCTGGGCAACATGCGCAACGCGACCGAAGCCGCCGCGATGGAAAACGTCGCGGGCCGGCAGCGCTACGCCGACGCAGTCGTTAAAGGCATCGTCGCCTACCTACGCGCAGCCAAAACCAAGACCACAACCTAAGACGAGCAGGCGCCGGAATGCCCACCTGCACAACAGGAGACATCTATGAGCCAGAAACGCGAGACGCACAGCGTGGGCGTCGAAAGGCCCGCTGGCGAACTGGCACGCCGACCACGCGCCGGCCGGATTAGCGCACATCTTGGACAAAGCCGCCCAGGATCTAACGAAAGCGGTGGGCAGACGCGTGACCCCCGCCGCGACTCGACGAAGGAAGAAGATCGAATGCATCGCACATACACCGACGCCATGGGGATCGAACAGTCGGCGGTCGACGGACCCAAAGGAACCGTTCTCATCACCAAAGGCAAGTTCGACCGCGAGTACAAAGTATGGTTCTCCACTTCGCTGAACACTTTGCACCGCGACGTGGACAAAGCACGGGCGATAGCCGTGGCCGAGCAGCATGCGGGCGTCGCTTAGCCAACCGACATGAGTCGGATTGGCACGCCCGAACATACGCCGGGGAAGTGTGGCGAATGTCTTGCAATGGCTTGGGCAGCAACAAGAAAGAGAGATCGATGGGGCAGAAGGTGACCACCGTCAGCGTCTACCTCGGCGGCAGCCAAAAATCACTCGACCAGCCAGGCTTCCGCGATCGGCTGCGCGAGCTCATCGTAGAATTCGGTGGACCCGAACAGGCGATCATCGCCATCGAAGAATCGGAAATCTAATGGCACAGAACGTGATTACGCTCAGCAACGACCGCAGAGAACTCACAATCACGTCGGCGCAAGGACATCGCGCAGTCCTTCAATCGGCGCGGCCAGGCGGCTTTACGGCCGCTGACGTCGAGAGGGCCCAAGATTTCAACACCAACACCAACATGGTGCCCAACCAGGTGAACCGCTCGTGGAGGTGCACTGTGGGGAAACGGGACGTGCTTGCGCAGTGCAACCTTGGTCCCCCAACCTGGTGGCGGCCGAGAATAGAGCTTGGGCGCAACAAAATCATGGTCGGCTGGCTCCGCGCACTCGTTGCGGTCTCCTGGGCCGACTCGGTGTAGGAGACGCATGATGTCCCGCTGGTACGTGGAAACAGTGCTGGACCATGCCGCCGGCGCGCAGCCGTTCGGGCAAATCATCACTGGCGCGGATGCGCTCCGTGAGGCCCTGAACGTCTTCATCGAACGCGGCGACGACTCCTTCCGAGTCACGCGCGCACTGGAGACCAACGACGGGATCGCCGCGGCCGCCGCCGGCGGCGAGAGGTCGCGAACGACACCAGGAGATGCGTGATGCCTACAACAGAGTTCTACGCGCAACCCCGGCAGGTCGATGATGTTCTGCTGGCGTTTCCCGCGACGCTGGGGGACCTCCTGCCGCCGGAGGAACTAATTCCCGCCGACTACTCGAACCGCCGCGCATGGTTGCGGTTTCAGCACGACTGGTTCGTCGGTGCGTTGCCAGCAGACTGCGAGATGCACGCGGCCGACGGTATCGACGCCGAAGTCGCCGGCCGGCACCTGAGCGCAATCCAACGCTCGTTCGAGTCGAAACACCAGCACAAGGCCGCCGCCGTCGCCTGGCTGGCCAGCCGCTGGTTCACCCGCATCACGGCACCGGACGACGCCTACAGCTGCCCGTAGTCCGATGAACAAAAATTGGTGATCGGGCCTGACACCGCTGGTAGCAGCGACTACCATCTGCTGATCTGGGTGGCCTGTCCCTTTCACCGTCATGCGGGCCCACAGCAGGCGCGAACGAGGACCACGACATGAGCAAATGCACCGCCACCGACACCGCCCAGCCGGCGGCGGAGACGCTGCTCAACGACCATCAACTCCGCCAACTCGATCCCGCGCAGCGAACCCGTTTACGCCGCGTCACACACGAGGCCACGCTGCTGTATCCCGACCGACCCGATCTGCAGCGCGCCGCGGCCGAAGCGGCGATCGACTACCTATGCGGGGACGCTGATTTGGCCGCCGAGGGCGCCGAATGGCATCGGATCCGTCGCGAAGAGCAGCGACTGGGCGCGAGAGTGCGCCAACTGGCGGTGCTGTCGGTGGCCGACAAGATCTTCTCCGAACGCTGCATCGCCCGCATGATTGCGGTCGACCGCATGGCTTTGCGTCGATGGTCGGGTAAAACGACCGCCGCCGGGGCGGCACCGAGGCGGGGAGCTCGCCGGTGAATCCAGCACACCCACGGGCACGGCGGGGAAACAAAATGTATCGCTGCGGCACGCTATGTATCGCCAGGTGTTGGCGCGCGAGCGCGGCCTCGCTGCTACTGGCCACCGGATTGCTGGCGGCGATTGTCCTCGCGGGCTGCACCAAACAGGTCAGCGGAGCCGCAGTGAAGTCTGCCAACCCGGCGCCGGGGCCAGCTGCGGCGAATGTGGCGTTGCTCGACCCAGGCAACTATCCGCGTAGGCCCCGCCCGCCGCTGGGTGTGGTGCCCGATGAGGCCGCTGGGCGGCGGGTGGAAGCCCAGCGGATGGCCGAGAGCGTCGCCGGGCCCTGGCAGGTCGACCCGGCGCTGTTGAGCCCGACAAACAGCGAGATCGCGCCCACGAGCGCCATCGCCGACCCTGCCCGGCTGTCGATGCTGGTGCGCGGCGACTCAATAGCGGCGATCGCGGCGGCCCATCACTTCGTGGCCGGCTTCGTCAGCGGCCGCGCCACGGTGCCACCCGCGGGCCAGCCCGCCGCCGATAAGCCCAAGGTCTTGGACAACGCGGTGCTGCGGTTTCCCTCCTCCCAGGACGCCAGTGACGCCGCCGCGGCCATGGCCGATGCCGACGTGGCCACCGCCCGCCCGGGCAACATCACCGCGACCCGGTTACCGATCCCGCGGTCGGTGACCACGCTGGCCTACGTGGCCCCACTCTCGGGCGGCTTCGAAGCGTCCGCGTTCACCGCGCACGGCCCCTATGTGCTGTTCCAGTTCGCGGGCACCAAAGACAGCGCCGACGCGACCGGTGAGCTGATCGCGAAAACCCTTGACCTGCAAGCGCCCATGGTCGACCACTTCCAGCCCACCCCGCTCGACCAGCTCGCTGCACTACCCGCTGACCCGACCGGCCTGCTGGCCCGCACCGTGCCCGCCCCTGACCCCGACGTCAACCACGCCGCGGTCTACCTCCCGCACGGCTCGCTGCATTTCCGAGCTGATCCGATCGCCACCCAAGGGATGTACACCGACGCCGGCGTCGGTCATGTCGCCGCCGACCGCACCACCGTCTACGAGGCGGTCGACGCCACCGGCGCCCAGCGCGCCGCCGACGGACTCACCCACACCGACGTCCCGTTCCTGCACTACCACCCCGCAGCGGGCATGAATGGCTTGCCCTCGGCGCACTGCTTTGAGCGTCCCCCCGACGTCGCCGATTTGGGCGCTGTGCGTTTTCTGTGCATCGCCACCGCCGACCGGTACGCGTTCAAAGCCACTGCCGCCCAAGAGGTGGACGCCCACCAGCTCATCGCTGCCCAATACCTGATGCTGACCGCGCCATGACCCGCCGCACGCGCACATGGCTGGCCGTCGCGGCCGCGGTCACCGTGCTGACGGCGGCCTGCAGCACCACCGTGGAGGGGTCCGCCGGCAAAGCCCCGGGGCCGGCCAGCCCTGACGGCGTCGACGTCGCGTTGCTGGACGCCGGAAACTTCCCCACCACGCCGCGCCCGGCGCTGGGTGCCGCCGGCGACGCCCAGCGCGGAGGCTGGGCCGAGGGACGCCGCCTGGCCGCCAACGTCGTGGGCCCCTGGGAAGTCGACCCCAACCTGGTCGACTACGCCCAAATCGACTCCGGCGTGGTCCAGGGAACCGACACCCTCAACACACTGCTGGGCGCCCCGCTAGGCGACGCCCTCAGCGGCCACCACCTGCTGGCCGGGTTTTCCAGCTCCCGCCACACCGACAAAGACGCCTACAAGAGCCTCCTCACCATCGTGCTAGAACTGGCCACCCCCGCTGACGCGACCGCCGCCGTCACCGACATGGCCGCCAAATCCGCTGCTTTGACGCTGCCGTTTGATCCGAAGCCCCTTCCCACCCAGCAGGTTCCGATTCCCCGCCACCCCGCCACCACCGCAGTTGCCTACCACTGGACCGCCCAATACCCGCCACCAGGCGGCCCCCGGGTTTCGGTGACCGCGGTGACCGCCCACGGCCAGTACCTGCTGGCCCAAACCGCGACAACCGCCGACAACCCCGACCTCGCAGCACAATTGATCGCCACCACCCTGGATCTACAACAACCACTGACCGATTCGTTCACACCCACACCGCCGGACCGAATGGCCCAACTACCGCTGGACCCCGACGGGCTACTCGCCCGGACCATGCCGCCTCGACAGGAAAACGAGACAATCAGCGACGGCATCTACGACCCGCACGGCGCGCTGCACCTGGCCACCGGGAACCCCGTGCACCTGGCGGCGCTGTTCAAATCCGCCGGCGTGCAACAAGTAGCGATCGTGCTGGAAACACGGGTCTACCAGACACCCGAACCCGGGGGAGCCGCACGTCTGGTCGCCGACATGAGCGGGCCCCACCAGGTCGGCGGGATCAGCGGCTTGCCCCACGCGAAATGCTTCAACGAGACGCTGGCGTTTTGGTGCGTCGCCGGCGCCGACCGTTACGCCTACCAGATGCAAAACGAGCAGGAGAACGCACTGCACCAGATGATGGCGGCCCAATACCGCATGCTGACCGGGAAATGAGCCTGCCATGCCCCTGGCTGTAGGAACCGTCATCGCCGGCTACCGCATCGAACGCGTGCTGGGCGCCGGCGGGATGGGCACGGTCTATCTGGCGCGCCACCCCACCTTGCCGCGCAGCGATGCGCTGAAGATCCTGTCCGCCGAGTTGTCCACGGACCGCCAGTTCCGGGTGCGTTTCACCCGCGAAGCCGACTTGGCCGCGACGCTGAATCACCCCAACATCGTGCGCGTCTACAACCGCGGCCAGACCGAAGACGGGCAGCTGTGGATCGCCATGGAGTACGTCGAGGGCGCCGCGGCCAACGACCTCCCGCGCGACACCCTCACCCTGGGCCGCATCGCGCGCATCATCACCGACGTCGCCGCAGCACTCGACTACGCGCATTCACGCGGGGTGCTGCACCGCGACATCAAGCCCAGTAACTTCCTGGTCTCCGCGCCCGGCAGCGACCACGAGCGAGTGTTGTTGGCCGACTTCGGCATTGCGCGCGCACTCGACGACGCCACCAGCTTGACCGCGACGGGTTCGATGATGGGCACTGCCGCCTATGTCGCTCCGGAAGCGATCGAGGGCGCCGCGGTGGATTCCCGCGCCGACGTCTATTCGCTGGGATGTTCCCTTTTCCGGCTGCTCACCAGCCGCACCCCCTACGAGGAGGAAGGCGGATCGCTACCGGCGATGCTGGCAGGGCATCTGATGCGCCCCACTCCACGACCCAGCGAGTTCGCGCCAGGCCTGCCCCCGGAGGTCGATGCGGTGATCGCGCGTGCGCTGGCGAAAACCCCCGCTGAACGATTCCGGACGGCCGGCGAGCTCGCCGCCGCCGCCACCGCCGCCTTCACCGGCAGCGCCGCCCGGCCGGCCACCGGGCGCCCCGAGGTGGACAGCACGCCCACCACCACCGGGCGGGGCTACACCGCGACCCGGCCCGCCGACGGCGACGCCCCGACGTATCGGGCGTCGGGGCAACCCGAGAGCATCGCAGCGCACCTATTCGCCGGATCGACGCCGGGACCGGCAGTCCTCTCGGGTCCGCCGAAAGCCAAGCGCCGCAAACGAGCCGCGCTCATCGCGGGCGCGGCGCTCGCCGTGGTCGCCCTGGTGGCAGCTGTGGTCGTGGGGATTCACATGTCGGGCCGACCAGCCGGCGATGCGGGCCCCTACCGGCCGCAAACCCTCAACACCAAGTTCGGCCCCCTCAAACTCGAACACCGCCCACTGTCCATCGCCGCCCTGGGGCCCGGTGACCCCGACGCCGTGCTGTCGCTGGGGGTGCAGCCCGTGCTCCTCAACGCGGCCAACGCGACCGTACCGAGCTGGCTGCAGACCCTCATTCATGGCAGCCCACCGGTTTACGCCGCCGCGGACCCCTCCGCACTGGTCACCGCCAAACCCGATCTGATCATCAACACCGCCAACATCGACCAACCCACCTACACCGCGCTGGCCGCGGTCGCCCCCACGCTCACCCAACCCGGCGACGCCACCCAGGACTGGAGCTGGCAGGCGCAACTGACCTGGATCGCCACCGCCCTGGGCCGCACCGACACGGCCAAGACCCTCATCAGCGACGCGCAGTCGCAACAGAACACGATCCGCTCCGAGCATCACAGCTTCACCGGAAAATCCATTGTCGCCGTTGATTACCCCGGCACCGCCACCACCGCCGCAACGACATCCTCACCGACGAGCAGCTACCTCGAAAGCCTCGGATTCACCTACAACAGCCACTACAAACGCAGCCCCGGCGGCCCACCCGAGGTTCCCTTCGACATCAACGACGTCGACTACGTCGGCGTACGCAGCGACATCATGCTGCTGCTGCGCACCGACCCCGCCGCCGGCGGCGGCGGATACGGTGGGCTCCCCGCCGAATACAGCCGCTACAGCGGAACCCTGATCATCGTCGACGACCCCGCCACCATCGCCGCCCTCAAAGCCGGCGGCCCCGCAGCCAACGCCTACCTCAACCACGCCCTGGTCGCCAAGCTCAGCAGCCAAATCCACTAGGACACCCCATGGGCGGGGGCACGGCAGCGCTGAAATGCTGCGCTTTCCGAGGAAGAGTCGGCTGATCATGCGATCAGCGGTCTGCGAGTTCATCGTCGGCCTGGCTGCCTCCCTGCGCGCGTATCTGTTCGGCGAGGATGTCGGCGTGGCCTGCGTGCCGGGCGATCTCGCCGATCATGCCGAGGTAAATGAACCGGAGGCTGACCTTGCCGACGAGGGGATGTTCGGCGGTGTCGTCGAGGGTATGTTCGGCTGCTATCGCATCGGATCGTGCGCAAACAGCCGTGTGTTCGGCGATGACGTCGCCGAGGGTCTCGTTGGGCTCTACGTGGAAGCTGTCGTCACCGCCCACGGCGCGGCCATCGCATTCGTCGACGGGGATGCCGGCCAGGGTGCGCTGAAACCAGATCCGTTCCGCGGCGGCGCAGTGCTTGATCAACGAGATTGGCGTCGTGAGGGACGGCACCAGTCGTTGACGCGCCTGCTGCTCGGACAAGCCGATGACCGCGGTGACGAGTTCGTTGCGGTGGAGCTGCAAGGTGTCTTCTAGCAGCTGGCGCTCGGATCCGGTGAATGGTCGGCCCGGGTTTAACGCAGCGGTCATGGCGATCTCCTAGGTCGTAATCGTTTGCGTGCGAAAGGTCTTCGAGATTTCGGAAGCGGCTGGGTTGCCGCCGAATGCGAGCGCCCATGCGAGGGTGGGAGTTCGTGGGCGTGGCGCGGCACGCGGTTCGCGCTTGGGGGCGGATGGCGGCGGGCCGCGCATTGAAAGGCTCGCAGAGACCGAACTGGTCAATCCCGAGCGATGCCGGTGACGTTATCAGGGCCTGGGAATGCCCTGACGACTGACCGCTAGGGCGCCAGATGCCACGGTGGCGGGTGGTTGCGGGCGCACTCGTGCCTGCTGCGGTCCAATTTGCAACGCATTGTCCGACTGATGTAGTGAAGCGGCTCTACCGTGTGAGGTCGCAGTCTGCGTCGAGCTGCGTCGGCGGGCTGGATGGCGGTGGCTGCGCGTTATTCCTGTGCTGAGGCGTTCTGAAGGGGAGATGCAGTTGAGGTTCGGGAAACCGCCGCCACATCACTGCTACACATACCGCTACATTTAAAACTTGCACGCTATACATCGTATGTGTTTCGATTTGTGTATCAGGGCACAGCAGGTGCCGCCACAAGCAAGGAGTCCGACGTCATGGCTCAAACCTTCACCCGCCCGGCCCCTCGCGGCACCTACCCCTCGCCTGACCTCTTCAACGCGAACGAGTACACGCGCCCCTTGGCCGCTGGCACGCCACCCGCGGCTCGGCCCCAGCCGAACGCCTACGGTCAGCCGTGGCCGCCGGCCCACCCCGCCGTGTCGTTTAGCCCAGTCGTTGCCCGTCCGGCCGGACCCGCGTGGGCCGGGCCCTACGCCGGCCCCACGCTGCCGCCCGGACCGTGGGGGCCGCCGCCCGCCAACCACGGGCCGCGCAGCCGCGGCTGGGTCTGGGGCGCTGCCGCCGGCGTCGCCGCGCTGACGGTCACCGCCGCAGTCATTGCCGGCGCCATGAATAGCCGCCACGGTGTCGCGCGCGCGACTCCGGTGGCCGCGTTTACGCCGTCATCGCAACCCAGTGTCGCGCCGGCCCCTGTACCCGCGGCGCCGACGCTGGTCGATGACAGCCAGCTCCCGCGAATGGTGCCGACGGACGCTCATGTCGCTGAGGTGGCGGGCGCGGCGTCGCTGGAACCGATGGCTGAGCAGAGCGGTCCGGGGCTGCTGTCGGACTATTCCGAGCCTGCTGGTTGCGCCGGCGCCGTTGTGCCCGCGACCAAGGCGGCCTACGCCGGCTCGGGTGTGCGGGCCACGTTCGTACAGGCGCTGCATGATCCGGATCGCCACCAGCTGCACCTGGTGTTCGACACCGTGAGTACGTTCGACACGTCGTCGGCTGCCACCAGTTTCGTGACTGCGCAAACCGCCGCGTGGCGAAGCTGCCAGGCCGCTCCGATCCTGTTGGATCCCGCTCAGGAGAAGCCGACGACCTGGGCGGTCGGAGAGATCACCCAAAATGGTGACATGTTGACCGCGCGTACCCATCTGCGCGACAGTGCGGCGCAGTGCCAGCGGGCACTGGTTGCCAACCTCAACCTCGTCGCCGACGTCCAGGTCTGCACCGGCACGGTGACCGATGCGGCCGCAACGCTGGCAACCGAGATCGTCCGGCACATCGGGCAGCCCTCCTAGGCTGAAATCGTTTGTGCTGTTGCTGATTGTCGTGTTGGGCGTGATGTGAAGGTGACTCTCGCCGGGCATGCGTCGGCTAGGACACCCCGTATTGTCGGCGGGTTCCGACAATCCCCTTCTGAGGAAGGCGAGGTATGAGCGAGTCCTACGGCGAGATGACGGCGCGCACGGAACGCGAAGAGCGCGAACGCAATGCGCGGTGGCAGGCGGACGACGCCCTACCGGACGAGTGCGGCGATGACCGCAATTGGGACTGGCGGTTCAATTGATGGTGAAGGCTGAAAGTTCTCGGTACGAATCCTGCAATGCTCACAGTGCGCGCACCAACGTCGACGAGTCGACCGGCCAGGCACCCACTCGCGCCCGGTGGGGCGCCATCTCTCACCTTGTGGGCATCCTCGCCTTCGCTGGGATGTGTATGGCCTTCACCTTGTTCATGGTGGTCGGTTACGTCACGGCCTACCAGTATCTGACCGGCCCGTACTGCAACCACCAGCTGATGGGCCCCGAGGACACCTGCTCGATCACCTCATATTTTGGGGGGCGTGGCCAGCACGACTTCGAGAGATTGAACCCACCGGGTCAACCACCCGTCGTCGCGCCGTTGCCCGCCAGGGTGCATCCCAGTCCCGAGAAGGTCCGGCGACATGTGTACTCGCAGTCGGTGATGCGCGACTACCACCGCTCGCTGGGTTACTTCCTGCTGGGCGGGTCCACGATGTTCGCGCTGATACTGGGCTCGTTCGCATACCGAGGGCTGCGACCCAGGAAAACACCACGAACCTCACTGGCCGTCGATGGCCTCTACCGGCGCGAACCGCGGGCGCGCCGGCGGGCGGCGATGAGTGCATATCCCGCGCCGCCCACCGATGAGTCCCGAGGGGGCCGGTCGCTTTAGCGGCCGGGGGATGGGTGAACAGCGTGGTTACGTGAGTTTTGTCGGTGTCGTTGCGTAGCGTGCGGGACATGTCAGGTCAGCGGTTTGGGCGCACGCCGGGAGGCGTGTGTTCGCTGGGGCTGCATCTGGTGTGGTGCCCGAAGTTTAGGCGGCGGGTTTTGGGCGGGCGGGTTGCTCGCCGCTTGGACGAATTGATTCTCCAGATCGCCGCTGAGCGTGGTTGGCAGGTTGTGGCGCACGAAGTGATGCCCGATCACGTGCACCTGTTCGTGCGGGTCGGGCCGACTGACGCGCCGGCCGCGGTGGTACGTGCGTTCAAAGGGCGCACCGCGCGAGTGCTCCGTCAGGAGTTCCCGCACCTGCGGCGGTCCGCGAAGGTGGTGTGGTCGCCTGCATAGTTCGCCGCCTCGGTGGGTTATGTGTCGGAGACGACGGTGCGCCGCTACATCGAGCACCAGTGGGACGCGGTGCTCGTATCGTGAGTCAACAGGTCAAGATCACCCGCGCCCGCGTGCATGGCAGCGCGGTGTATCTGGGCGACGTGACGGGGCCGGATGGGGCCAGGGTGCCGGTGTGGTCGGCGGATCCGGGGCGAGTGCTGGGCTGGTTGTGCGATGGGTTCCGGTTCCGGTTCAACCAGCGCCGCTCGACCCGCTGCCGGTATCTGACGTGCGAGGACCGCGACGGTGATCGGGTGATGGTGATCGATCCGGGCGGTGCTGCGGTGTTGGTGCCGATCGGGGGTACCGTAACCGACATCACCGACGCCCAGGCGCGCCGCGCGCACAGTTTCCTGGCCGCGATGCCCGGCTACGTGTTGGAAGCGACGCTGAAAACCGAAGCAACGGACTGGTTCTCGGCGGCCAAACGCCGTAAGACCAGCGCGGCGGCGGGCCGGCGGGCGGGGGCCATGCCCGGTTTCCGCCGTAAGGATTCCGATCAGCGGTTTGTGTGCTGGTTCAACGGTGGCCGCAACGCGGTGTTCACCAAGACGGGCCGCCGTTCAGGCATGGTGACGATCAGCGGCGCCAATCCCAGAACGCACCGCGCACCAGGGCGGGGTGTGGACGGCAGGCCGCACAAACTCAGCTGGAAGGTCACACTGCACGTCCGGTTGTCGCAGCCGATCCGGGAGTATACGTCGGTGCGGGTGAACTGGACCCGGCGTCAACTGGTATTCGTCAACGAACCGGTGCCCGTCAGTGGCAAGGTCCGTACCGGTGAGGTGATCGGTATTGACCGCGGCGTGGTGCACACCGCCGCCGATGACCGGGGCCGGTTCTACGACGCCCCCGACACCGCCGATCTGGACAAGAGGAGGAAGTTTCATCAGCGGCGGATGGCCAAGTCCAAGCGTTTAGCCGCACGGCAGGGCCGCCGGTTCTGGGAATCGAAACGCTACCAAGCACACAAAGCCGCCGCCGCCAACCTCGCGGCGCGGCAGGCGCGGACCAGGGACGATTTCGCGCACAAACTGAGCACCCAGCTGGTGCGTGAGCACGATCTCATCGGGATCGAGACCCTGCCGCTGGAGCGTATGACGCGCCGCGGCAAAGGTAAAGGCGCGGCGCAGAAACGGGGACTCAACAGGTCCATGCGCAATGCCGCGCTCGGCCGGCTCGCCAAATGCATTGAGTACAAAGCCGATCTCGCGAGGGTGGTGGTCGTCGAGGTACCCGCCGCCTACACCAGTCAGCGTTGCCATCAGTGCGGGCACACGTGCAAGGGAAACCGTGAAAGCCAAGCGGTCTTCTCTTGCAAGGCGTGTGCCTGGACCGGCAATGCTGATACCAACGCCGCAGTGAACGTGCGTCAGGAAGCCCTGGCGCGGTGGGCGGCGCGAACCGAACAACTGGCTGGGACATCCGGTGAAAAACCGGGCGGCGTAGCCGTCAGCCAGGCGGGGAGCAAGAGTAAGACCGACCCCCACACGGGTCCGGCCCCTGGGCCGGCGGCATCTGCGATGAACCGCAAACCACCCGAAGCCGCCTAACGGCCAAGGGAATCCACCGCTTTCAAGCGGTGGAGGATGTCAAATGACGTAGGCGCCGGCCGGGATGCATACCGTTCCGAAGATCACCGCGAGGACCAGCGCGATCCGAGTTCGGGTGCTCAACTCGGCGTACCACTCGTGTGAGTCATGAGGGGCAGGCGCGCGCCAAGGCGGCCATTTCGTCGCTGAATTCGTGCTCGATGCGGGCTGCGGTCTTCGCTGATGGCGGCAGCTCCGTGTGTAGCGGGTCTTGCTTGTCCAGTTCGTCGTTCATTTGGTCAGCGACTTTCAGGAATTCGCGGGCCAGCGCCGCAGCACGCTGGGCGTGTGCCGACAGGACCGGTGTGGTCACCTGGGCGGCGCGCTGCTGCAGGCCATCGGGCCAGGCCTGGTAGTCGGCAGCCGTGGGTAGTGAGTCCTGCTCGTAGGAACCCGCTGGCGCGAATCTGGTCTTTGCTTTCAATGCGGCCTTCGTGTCGCGGTTGAAGTCGATGAATTGCCGGACGGGCCAACACGGTTGCGCCCGTTGGTCGATACGCCACGCGACGGTCAGGCCCGCGGTGGCCACCGTTACGCAGACCAGGGCCAGCAGCAGGCGGGCTGCCCTGCGTTTGCGATGAGAGTTTCCTGCCACGTGATCAACGTAATCGCCGGGCCGCGCCGCGTGGTATCCCCACGCTGCATGCGGCGATGACGCCAGTCGTGGCGCCGGCATTCTGACGAAGATGTCGGCGATTCGCCACCCAGGTACGTCGGCCGGGCGGTAAGCGCCGTTCGGGTGCCCGCCGCGGGGCAGGGAAGAAAGTGCCGGCGAAAACGCGTCGGAGCGCCAAACCCGGGCTGGCCGGGAACAAGCTGGCACCCAACATCACAACGCGAGGGGAGCGGAGTCATGGGTGTGATCGAGGTGGCCGGGGGGCTCCAAGCGGAATTCCCAGGCGTGGCCTTGACCGTTACCGCAGGCCGCATCCAGATACGCCATCAGCATCGCCGAATCAGCGCCCCGCCCGCCGATCTCAACGCCCACCTGCGAGGAGGCCGCCGATGACTACGGCGATCGACATCCACGCCGTCCCCGACGCCCATAAGAGCCTCGAGTTGGTCAGCGGCTGGTACCGAAGCCCGACCGGCCTCTACGTGAGCCCGCTGGCCGTGTCCAAGCACCGCATGCGCGGGGAACCGCCCGCTCAATTCACCTATCAGCCCTGGCGCCACGGCGGCTGGTATGTCGCAGAAACCCTGTGGCCCGACGGCGGGTGCGGATGTGTCTCCCGCGAGTTCGCCGACCGCCAATGGCGATTCGTGTGCGACCCCAGGCCGTTCGACCAGCAGCAGACCTTCCGGACTCGTGACGACGCCGCCCGCGGTGAATGGCTGTTCGTGCGCGAGCTCGCCGAGAACACGCCGTGGTGAACGACAACCGATGAGCGGACTGAACGAGCTTGTGAGACTTGCGGTGTTGCAGTGGTTCCCGAGCAGCAACTCCACCGTCGGGATGCTCGCGGCCGCCGCCGTATCTCACATCGCCGTGCGCAACATGCGTGCCGCGCGGCGCCGCATCTTCAGGCCGATACACCTGTTGGGCAGAGCCGTTCGTGGCGTGGCCTGCTACGCGGTCGTGATCGGGGCCGCATGGCTCGTGCTCACGATGGGCTTGCACCACCCATGACCGCCACCCCGTGAGGAAAGGACGCCAACCGCGATGAACCAAGGCCAGTACGACGCAATGAGCGAGATCCGGCGCCTCGCCAACCAGCACGACCTCGCGGTCTCCGTGGTCACGCCAGACGACGTGCTCCTCCTCAAAGGAGTCGAAAAACCCACTCCCGAGCAGGTCAACGCCGTCGTCGCCTCGTGGGAATGGAGACACTACGGCGACAACTGGGCGGACTGGTTCGAAGGATTCACGATCGACGGCCAATAGAAACGAAACTCCCTGGAAGAGCATTGTTATCGCCAATTGCTGCCGGAGGAGCGCACAGCCGCCAAGGCGTATCGGCACAAATCGGAGGAACAGATGACCGTCTACGTGGACGACATGCAACGGCAAGCCCGCGTTGGCCGACTGAACGCAAAGTGGTCTCACTTGACCGCCGACACTGACGACGAGCTGCACGCATTCGCAGAACGGCTCGGCCTCAAACGTGTTTGGCACCAGAAGCCCGGCACGCCGATATCCCACTATGACGTAACCGAACCCAAGCGCCAATTGGCGATTCGATTGGGCGCGGTTCCCATTGGCTACATGAGCGAGGAATCGCGCGACCTCATTCGGCGCAAGATCGCCGAGCGGGATGCTGCGCGGTTGGACGTAAGAAGGGTGGCGTGGTGATCGAACTCGATCCCGACGAGTTTCCGGCGTGGCCCATCGTCGGGCCAACGGATAGCGTGATGCGCTTCCTGGGTGGTGAAACAGTATGGCCGGAGGACGTCGAAGCCGACCAATCACAGTCGGACGTATGGGCCGTCAGCAAGGAGCAATACCGCCGCTGGCGCATCATCCACCCGGACAAGACGCTCCACCCTGAGCTGACATAGGCGCTAATTGTCAAGTACTGCATGGAATATCGGGGACAGGGGCCAGATTGAGCGACGTCAAATTGACTGAGAGCCAAGCGTGGATGCTGGGCCAGGTTCAGCGCGCGGGATTCGAGCCAAATGAGTGGTTTCGACCCATGGATGTTGGGGGCCGTGACGCGAACGACGTATCGCCACTGTTGGCGGCGCTGTGTCGTAAGGGGCTGGTCGAACGTCGGCACCGCCCCGCTTCGACGGCCTACCTCTATCGGCTAACTGCCGCTGGGCGCGATCACGCTACCGATACACACGTGACGTAACAGTCGAATCATCAAGACCCGCAAGCGTATCAGCAAGAAAGGGGATCGCGATGAAACCAGCGCTAACGCCGGAACGCCTGGCAGTGATCCATGCCGAAGGGCTCGCCAAGACGGGGCGGTTCGTGGACCCCGGCAACATTATCCGCGTCAAGCGTATTCTGCAGGAGCGCGGCGAAGATTGGGCCGCAAGCGTACTGCTCCGCGACCTGTCGGCGAGGTCCCGGTTAGCGCCGCGATTCCCGGCATTGCGCACCGGCGAAGAAACCATACTGGTACTAGCCCATGAGGCCGAATGGGCACAACTAGCCGGATCGGCAGGCCTGACATAGTAACCGAAGTATCAAGGCCTGCTTGGGTATCGGTGCTTTTGACAGGACGACATGAGCATCGAGTTTGAGCAAGTGTGGGAGTGCCCAAGCTGTTACGCCGAGAACGCCGAGAGTCACGGCGAATGCTGGAACTGTGGAGAGGAGCGATGAGCGCATTACCTGATGCAGCGCAGCAGAATCCCGCATGTGGATGCTGTGGCGGCGAAACCAGAGCCTACGAGGCTGAAGGCTTCACCTGCGAAGACTGTCAACTGCGGTTCGATGCTCGCGACCTCAGCGCGTCGTTTCTTGATGAGCGAACCCCGCCATGCGAAGCCCCGTGCGACAACTCCTGGCACGGCGATCACAAAATCAAGCAGGGGACCGGATACGACTGCGGCACATGCAAGCTCCCGGCCGGTCACGACTCGATGCACTGGACCGGCTGCCAGCCCAAGCAGTTGACGTAAGGGGAAGTTCAGATGCACGACGATCATCCGATTCGGGAGTCCCCGGTCGACGACTGCAACTGCTCGTGGTGCCGGGCCAAGCGCCTCTCGGACAGTCACCAGCCGGTCTACGCTCAGGGCTGCTGCTCCTGCGGCTATAAACCGGCGTGGCTCACCCACAACGATGCGCCCGAGCGGTGGGATGCGGCGGTGGATACCCACATAGCGCGTTGCACGCAATGGGCACGCGCAAGCTTGAGACTCTGATCGGGGTATGGGTCGCCTCGATCGTCTCGGAAGGGTTCTTGGCGCGGGGCGCGAGTACGACGTACGGACAGCGGGGGGAGAGGGTTAGTTAGATGGGACACCCCGATCATCCGCATGCCGATTGGCGTTACGAGGTCGCTAACGGCGACACCCTTCTCGGATATCACGAGTGGCTGAAAAGCCGACTGGACGAAGCTGAAACGGGTTCCATGTAGCGGTGGCGTGGCGGCCGGTGTCAGACTTGTCGCCGATCGTCCAGCATGGCGCGCGACCCGTATCGAGTGCGCCCAGGTGCCCGCATTATTCCCACCAGGACATGCGATAGCTGACCTGTTACCGGCTTGCGGTATCGCAACGCTTGCTCGAAACGCGAAGGCCCGCGGTTGGAATCAACCGTTTTTCGTCACGCCAGCGATCTCGTCGTGGCGGTGCTTGAGGTCGGTGCGAGAGCCTTGCCCGGGGCGTTGCCAATTGTCGACGGACTCTGGGAACCATCCCACGTGGCGGATGCCGGCGCCGTCGGTCAGTTGCCCGTCGGGCGGGGGGAGTCGTCCTTCGGCGTGGTAGCGGCGCACCGTGCCGGGCGCGAGGCCGCGGCGCCTGGCGAATCCGCGTAGCGAGAGCAGCTCGATCACGCGGATAACTTTACAACGGCACTGACCTTACAACGTAGCCGCTGTAAGGTTGCGTTTCGCTGGATGAAGCTGAGCTAACGAAGGGGCCGGGGCATGGGAAACGCCGCAACCCCCACGAGCCGCAGCAGGCCAATACGGCGACACGCACACGCCGAAATCACCGCTGCTACCGCGGCCCACGGCTGGGACCTGATCGAGCGCAACAACAACGACAACGTGTGGGCGCGTGGCGAGCAGCGCCTCACCGTCGCTTTCAGCCCGTCCGGCCGAGCCGTGGACGCCGGCCTCTACTTCCCCCTGGGGTACGGCACCGGATATATCGACGACCCCACTCCGGTGCTCACCGGTAGCTCCGGGCCCGACAAGCTCGACGACATTCTCGGCTGGATCGCGTCGCCAAATCACTGGGATCCCCTGCCCTCCACACTGGTGCTGATCCCGTGCGGTGCCGGCAAGCGCACCACCGGTGCGCGAGCTTGCGAGCTCTACACCAGCGACCACTTCCGGCTAGCTCTGCGCGCCGCGCGTGCACGTGTCCGCAGCGGTGACACCCGCGCCATGATCTTCTCGGCGAAGCACGGGCTGGTGCAGTTTGAGCGTGTTCTGGCCCCTTACGACGTCACATTCGGCCAAAGTGATGCTATCGACGCCGATTTCGTGGCGCGGCAATTATTGGTTCAACACGTTAGCGTGGTTGAGGCGCTGCTGCCGCGGCGCTACCTGGCTGTCTTGCGTGAGGCAGTCGGGATTGCCGCGCGGCGCGGCTGCCACATCGAGATCGTCGACCGCTACGCCGACGCGCCCGGGATTGGATATCAGCGTGCGGTGCTGTCAGCGGTGATCGCCGACCTAGCATTCGTCTGTGGCAGTAGTGCAAGATCTGATCACCAGCGGCGTGCATTCGAAGTCTGCGACGACGTTGGCTGACATCGCTGATGCCCTTCAAAGGCAGGGCGCCCTGCCTTTGAAGTGGAGAGCTCTGTGCGCCACGAAGACGTGCGCCCGCGCATGATTAGGTTCCGAATTCGGGCTGTGGGCACTGTCATCCGCGCTTACACCAGCTGGATCCGCCAGGGCATCACCTGCGGCGGCATCCAGTGGGCGGCGCTCATGAACACGCTGCGGGCGATGCGCGATTGCGGCGAGGTTCGGGCGATGAACGACGCCGACGACTGGGTGGTCTTTCGCCGTAACGACCTGGGAGTGAAGAACAATGGCCAGCATTGAGCGCCGCCAGGCGTTGAGCTGCGTGCAAATAGCTTGCACAGCAGGCGTATTAGTGGCGAGCGTAGCGGGATGTGGCTTGCCGAATCCGTTCAAAGCGGGGTCTGATGTGGATCATCCCGCGCACCCGCTCTCCGATGATCAGACGATCGGCCAAGTCGTGGTGCTGGCCAAACAGATCGACGAGGATGCTCAACTCGCTGGCGTGAGCGGCAGCGTCTCCTTCGCGTCATGCAACGACCAAGGCGACCCGCCGTACCAGGGCCGCCTCTTGATGAGCTTTCTGATCCACGGTGACCCCGACGTCTACTTCCAGACAGTCTCGGCCGCGATGGTCAAAGATGGCTGGCGCCGTGGTGACCCGCCCGGGCAGCATTCCTTTGGGACGGCGTTGAACAAGGACGGTGTCGTGGCCAACATCAGCTTCCTTCCGTCTGATCACGCCTACGGCCAGGTTCTGCTGTACGGAGAGTGCCGCAACATGAGCGACCACCATCACGACGGCAAGACGAACGACACGGACATTACTGGGCAGCTGTCTCAGCATTGATCGACGCCCAGCGGGGACGTATCGTTGCTGTCGACGGTATCTGGGCCGTCTGGCAGCGGTCGCGCCACGTCACGGCGCTCATCATGACTTATCTGTTCGAAGAGGGCGCAGCGTTTGTTCTCGAATGAATCCGCACCGGCCGCGGCGCCCCCGCCAGGACGGCGCTGCGCTGCGTTACCTACAGCTCTGGCGGCGCCACGTCGAGCTCGCCGAGATGTTCGCCCGCACAGGCGGGCGCGTCCCGTGGGTTCCGGGGTGTCCCTGCTGTGATCCGTTGGTGCTCGATGACTTTTCTCGTGAGGCGCTCGAGGGTTTGATGCGCAACGGTGGCCGGCGTGCGCACCGGCTTCGGGTCGCTGTCGAACGGCTCGATGGGCGTTTCCGCGCCGTGACGATCGAGCGCGGCGACATGGTCAGAGCCGCACCGTGGTGGCAACGGCGCGAACCGAGGGACTGGGACTACTGAGCCGTAACCGGCTCTCCCGCAAATGCAATCGAACGACGGACGCCATCATCAATCGAGGCCGTCGCGGCGGCTAACCCGCAACTGGAATGAGAAACTGGAACATTCACGCATGTGGCTGGCTCAGCACGACACCGGAGTGCCGCGCGTACGGCGCGCCCCGCCTCCACATCACCACGCCCTGGGGCTCGTTGATCATGGGAGCCCGTACCCAGATGTGGTTCCCCTGGCAGGTCCGCAACCGGTGGTCAGCGACCGGGCGTTCGCACTACTCCGACCACATCTGGTCGCCGGTCGTGTGGCATCCGAGCTCGCGGCGCCGACGCCCAGTCCAGCGGTGACGGGCGGGCGCAATGCGGCCGGCCGCTGAAAGCGACCTCGCTACGCGAACCCGCTGGTGGCGGTAATGGGCGGCTCGCACCGACCGCATCCGGCCTAATCCCGAGGCGCTGTCGACGTTCGGTGTTACCGTGAACAGGTGAGGTTGCTCAGCGTGGACTATGACCTGCTTACCGGGATGCTCGGTGCATCACCGGTGGCGTTGTCGCGCGCGGGCAGCGATGTTGTCAATGCCGCCTTTTGGCGTAGCCAGCAGCCGAGTAGCTTTCAGCGACCCAGTCGCTTCCGGTCACTTCGTCAACCTTCCGCCCTCCTAGTGGGCGTGCGCCTCGGCCGGAAGCTCGGGCCTGAAGACAAATCTCATAAATCCCTTAGTTCTGCCGTTTTCGCTGACAGGAACGTCGTCTGACATTCCTGTAGTTCGCTGCACCGAAAAGCCTTGCAGTGCAACGTAATCATGGATAAAACGCGCTTTACAAAGTCGGCTATCGGGCGCACCATTGCTTCTCGTGACCACACGACAACCGTGGCGCGCCGCAGCGTCAACAATCTAAATATGCTGCGGGAGCGGAACTTTGACATATCAATAGTGGTGGCATCAGCGCTCGTGGCGGAATTTGGGAGACGCGCCGGATTCAGGCTCCGGTGTCCGTGACTGGGCGTGCAGGTTCGACTCCTGCCGAGCGCACAGAGTCGTGGCGGTTACGAACGCAGCCGACCCCCTTGGAGTTACGCCACACGCGAGCACATCCCACAGGGGGGACCGGCAACGAATTACCCGACGCGCCGTTAGCTGAGTTGGGATAGCACTGGACTTTTAATCCGGGGACGGGGGATCGAAACCCTCACGGCGCACAACGCATTCAACGCCAAACAGGTGTAACGCGAAGTTCGAGGCTCGGCGCAGGCCACGCGCGTGCGTCTGGCCGGGCGCGCATGACACCGCCACCGGCTACGAGCGGATGTAGCTCAATTGGTAGAGCAGCGGTCTCCAAAGCCGCGAGCTGGAGGTTCGAGTCCTCTCATCCGCGCAAATCAAATGCAACGCGCGGCGAACGCCCCTGTACCGCAACCGAAGATACCGCGGCTGGCGCGCGGGCTCCCAGGGGAATCGCTAGCTCGCGGAAGATCGAATCGCTGCAGGGGCGCCCCCTGGGCACGCCCACAGGCCGTGCGCGCCAGGACAGCTAGTAGGTAGTCGCCGGGCTCATAACCCGGAAGTCGCAGGTACAAATACTGCCCGCACAACCACCATCAACTCGAGTTCGGCCGAACATGGAAAGGAGGGCCGCAGACGTGACCAGCCTGATGCCCGACCTGACCGTCGAGGTATACAACGCCGACTACCGGGTGCTCGCGCGGATCACCTGGCAACAGGCCGTGCAGCTGATCCTTCGCGGCGCCGTCCATGTGATCGACCTACATCGCCCGGCCGTGCACATACACGGGCCCACACTGGTCATCGAGCTACCGATGGCCGTGGCGCTGCGTGAATACGTGCACATCCCGCACCGCGCCGAGAACCGCGTCACCCGCGAGGGGGTGCTGCGCCGCGACGCCAACACCTGCGTCTACTGCGGTCGGCGCGCGGAGACGGTGGACCATGTCTTGCCGAAGAGCCGTGGCGGTGCGGAGGACTGGTTCAATCTGGTCGCTTCCTGTCAGTCGTGTAATGGGCGCAAGGGCAACCGCACGCCGCAGGAGGCGGGGATGACGATGATTCGTGAGCCCTTCGAGCCTCGGCAGCGTGACAAGTTCCGGCGGGCACCGCTGCCCGTGTTGTCCTGATCCCTGTTGCGCGGGCGGATGACCGCATGGCATGTGGAGGGCAGTCCGGCCGCGTCGGCGGATCGTTCCCCGGTCGGTTAACCGGTAAACCAGCGGATTGTTGATCCGTGACTGTAGGTTCGAGTCCTGCTCGGGGAGCCCAGTTTTCAGATATCCAGCGTGCGAGGCGAATTCGGTTTTGTCGCGGCTGCCTGTAAAGCAGTTGCCTTCACGGGTACAGGGGGTTCGAATCACTCCGCACGCACTGATTCCAGTGACTCGTGGTGTAATTGGCAGCATCGCCGACTCTGGTTCGGTAGGTCTAGGGTCGATCCCTGTCGAATTAGAAAAAACGGTGCCTCGTAGGGTAATTGGTAACCCACCGGAGTTTGGTTCCGGAGATTTCAGGTTCGAGTCCTGACGAGGCAGCAGACAAAAAGTACTCCGGCACGATATAGGTGGCCGGCGATTCGCGACGATGTGATGTGGTTGCATGCGGGAGGCTAGGTGGCTGGAATCGTTCGATTCTTCTCCGCGATAGGAATGTTCGGCCTTCTGCGTGACGCTCGGAGAGAGCGCGTCGGCTGAAGTGCTTGGGAGGCGTGGCAGAACGGTAATGCAGCTCGGTGCTAACGAGTCGCCGCACTCGTGCGGTTGGGGGTTCAAATCCCTCCGCCTCCGCCCGTAGTACGTCAAGAAGTGGCGGTCGGTCACAGCGGAGCTGTGGCTGCGCAGTTGAGGGGTCGAGTTGCTTCGAATCGCCCCAAGCCCTTGTAGCGCAACGGATAGCGCACCGGCTTCCGGCGTCGGAGGTTGCAGGTTCAAATCCTGCCAGGGGCACTCAGTTACGTGAAAGCCCCTGTAGCTCAACGGATAGAGCAGCAGCTTACGAAGCTGAAGGTTGGGAGTTCGAATCTCGTCAGGGGCGCTAGCCGGCATGTCTCCGTAGCCCAACCGGAAGAGGAGACCGGCTTAAAACCGGCCGCGGTGCGGGTTCGAATCCCACCGGAGACACATCAGTGCTCGGTGGCGGGGGCGCAGCTACCCGCGAGCAGGGACGCGTGCGGCGTCAGGCGCCTCAGCTGTGTCAGTGGTGGTCAGGTCCCTGTCGCCCGCCCGTCAGCGACAGTGATGCCAACACGTGGGTTCGGAGCGCACCGGGGTGCGTGAAAGTGTTTGGCTAAGGGCCGATTACGTCGTCCAGGTTAATGCCAGCCGGTGGTGCCGCTTTTCGAGCAGAGCATCCGCGTGAGGTATCGAGTCATCCTCGGTGTCTCGTGGGTAGGCGGCCACACGCAGGGTGGTCGTCGCCGGCCGCCCTTCTGCGTCCCAGCGGTGGATGTGCTCGACAAGGCGGCGAGAGAGATGGTGACCGTCCTGGCCCAGGGGGCGGGCGCCGAGCTCGAATGATTGCTCTTGCTCGTCGAGGCGAACAAGAGCTGCCAGCGCGTCGGTCCCTACCAGCACGGTGGTGCCGACCAGACCGAAGTACTTGAACAGCGCCGGCACTGGTTCGTTGTCTGCAGCCGCACCCATCGCCGATAGGCCCGCGAGGTCGGGCTCGTGCAGCGCCAGCCACAGGCCCAGTCCGCTGACCGCCTCTCTGATCGTGACTCGCACGCCGCTGGGCAGATCGACGCCGGGTTGCGCGAGGGCTGCGTAGAGCGCGGCGGCGTCGACGCGACGTTGTCGGGCCGTGCCGAGGAACACGCCCGGATCAGGGCCGAGCTCGTGGACCTCTTCGGGCCCGGCGAACGCGCCACGCATGCGCATGAACGCACAGTCGACCAGCGAGACACTTTCGAGGTGGTCAGCGACCGGTTGAAAGGCGATGCAGCGTTGCGGCCCGTTGAGGTCGAGTGGAACGACCAGCCGGCCGTGTGGGGCGAGCTGGGCCGCCCAGGCCGGCGGAATGTCCCATGCCCCTACGGTGGCGATGATGCGGTCGTAGGGGCCGTGCTCGGGCCATCCCAGGCCGCCGTCCCCGCAGACGGCGGTGACCTGCGATGCCCCGAGCGCGGTTAGGCGATCGCGGGCGTCCGCGACGAGGTCGTCGTCGATGTCGACCGTGACCACCGCGCCGGCCTCGCCGACCAGATGACCCAGCAGCGCCGCGTTGTAGGCGGTGCCGGTACCGATTTCGAGCACGCGGTGGCCTGGCTGGACGTCGAGCTGCTCGAGCATGCGGGCCATGATCGCTGGCTGCGAGGAGGAGCTGAGCGGTCGCCGGTCGGCGTTGTATTTGGTCGGAAACGCTTCATCTCGGTAGACGCGCTCTGGCTCGATGCCGGGGAGGAACACGTGCCTGGGTACTGCGCGCAATGCCTGAGTGACGCGCTCGCTCGACACGTGGCCTGCTCTTAGAACGTGTTGGGAAAGTCTTAGGCGGCGGTTGCGGTTTTCTGCCACGGTTTGCGGCCGGGCGCCGGCTCGAGTCGTCGGACCATGAGTCCGATCACCGCCCACTTGATCATCGCCTCACTGGTCTCGGGCAGCCGCTCGTAATCATGGTCGAGGCGGCGGCATTTGACGATCCAGGCGAAGGTGCGCTCGACCACCCACCGCCGCGGCAGTACTTGGAATGTTTTGATACCCAAGGGCTTGCGCACGATCTCGACGGTGATGTGGGCGACGCGCTCAGCCCATTCGACCAGCTTGCCCGCATAGCCGCCATCAGCCCACAGCAGCGCCAGCGACGGCATGG
>JAQTVU010000182.1 GCA_028706695.1 Mycobacterium sp. | reverse complement strand
CTGCAGGGTGCTGCACCTGTGGGCCGGCGCCGGGGCCACCGGCGCGGATTTCGTCGGCATCCCCGGCGCCGCGGGAACGCTCTCCGCCGACAAGAAACCGCAGGTCGGCGGCATCTTCACCGACCTGAAGACGCCCGCGCAGCCGGGGCTTTCGGCGCGGGTCGACATCGATACCCGGTTCATCACGGCCCCCACCGCCGTGAAGACGATCGTGATGGTGCTGGGCGGGTTGGCGGTGCTGGTCGCCATCGCCGCGCTGGCCGTGCTGGACCGCCACGACCGCGGCCGCACGCTGACCGACTGGCGCTCCCCGGTCGCCCGGCTGTCCCGACACCGGCCGCGCGATCAGCGGGGCACGTGGTGGCGGGCGGGCCCGGCGGCGTGGCCGGCCGACGCCGCCGTGATCGCCACGCTGCTGCTGTGGCACGTCATCGGCGCCACCTCGTCGGACGACGGCTACAACCTGACCATCGCGCGCGTCGCGCACGGGGCCGGCTACATCCCCGACTATTACCGCTACTTCGGCACGACCGACGCGCCGTTCGACTGGTACCTGAGCCTGCTGTCCAAGCTGGCGGCGGTCAGCACCGACGGCGTGTGGATGCGGCTCCCGGCCACCCTGGCCGGGATCGCCGGCTGGCTGCTCATCGGCCACCGGATGCTACGCCGGCTGGGGCCGGGCCGGGGCGGCCTGGGCGCCAACCGGATGGCCGTGTTCACCGCGGCCGCGGTGTTCCTGGCCGCCTGGCTGCCGTTCAACAACGGGCTGCGGCCCGAGCCGCTGATCGCGCTGGGCGTGCTGGTCGCCTGGACGCTGGTGGAACGCGCCATCGCGTTGCGGCGGCTGGCCCCGGCCGCGGTCGCGATCATCGTCGCGGCGCTCACCGCGACGCTGGCGCCACAGGGACTGATCGCCGTCGCCGCGCTGCTGACCGGGGCCCGGGCCATCGCGCTGGTGATCCGCCGCCGCCGGGCCACGGACGGGCTGCTGGCGCCGCTGGTGGTGCTGGCCGCGTCGTTGTCGCTGATCAGCCTGGTGGTGTTTCGCAGCCAGACCCTGGCCACCGTCGCCGAGTCCGCCCGCATCAAATACCAGGTCGGCCCGACGATCGCCTGGTACCAGGACTTCCTGCGTTACTACTTTCTCACCGTGGAGAGCAACGCCGAGGGCTCGATGTCGCGGCGCTTCGCCGTGCTGGTGCTGCTGCTGTGCATGTTCGTGGTGCTGGTGGTGCTGCTGCGGCGCGGCGGGGTGCCGGGCGTGGCCCGCGGCCCGGCCTGGCGGCTGATCGGCACCACCGCCGCCGGCCTGCTGCTGCTGACGTTCACGCCCACGAAATGGGCGGTGCAGTTCGGCGCCTTCGCCGGCCTGGCCGCCGCCCTGGGCGCGGTCACCGCGTTCGCGCTCGCCCGGATCGGGCTGCACAGCCGCCGCAACCTGACGCTGTACGTCACCGCGCTGCTGTTCGTCCTGGCCTGGGCGACGTCGGGGATCAACGGCTGGTTCGACGTCAACAACTACGGCGTCCCGTGGTATGACATCCAGCCCGTCATCGCCAGCCACCCGGTGACGTCGATGTTGCTGGCCCTGTCGATCGCCGCCGGCCTGCTGGCCGGCTGGTACCACTTCCGCATGGACTACGCCGGACACACCGAAGTGAAGGACAACCGGCGCAACCGCGTGCTGGCCTCCACCCCGCTGCTGGTGGTCGCCACCATCATGGTCCTCGGCGCGGTCGGCTCGATGCTCAAGGGCGCCGTCTTCCGCTACCCGCTCTACACCCCCGGCAAGGCCAACCTGGCCGCACTCGAGTCGGGGCTGTCGCCGCGCAGCTGCGCCATGGCCGACGACGTGCTGGCCGAGCCGGACCCGAACGCCGGCATGCTGCAGCCCGTCCCGGGGCAGCAGGTCGGGCCCGACGGGCCGCTCGGCGGCCTCGACCCGGTGGGGTTCAAACCCGACGGGGTGGGCGACGACCTGCGGTCCTACCCCGTGGTGACCAAACCGGGGGTGGTGAACTCCGACGCGTCGCCCAACAAGCCCAACGCCACCATGAGCGACTCCGCGGGCACGGCCGGCGGCAAGGGCCCGGTCGGGGTGAACGGGTCCCACGCGGCCCTGCCGTTCGGCCTCGACCCGGCCCGCACCCCGGTGATGGGCAGCTACGCCGAAAACTCGCTGGCCGCCGCCGCGACCTCGGCCTGGTACCAACTGCCGCCCCGGACGGCGGACCGGCCGCTGGTGGTGGTCGCGGCCGCCGGGGCCATCTGGTCCTACAAGGAGGACGGCACCTTCGCCTACGGGCAGTCGCTGAAATTGCAGTGGGGTCTCGCCCGCCCCGACGGCACCACCCGGCCGCTGGCGGAGGTGCAGCCGATCGACATCGGGCCGGAGCCGGCGTGGCGCAATCTGCGGTTCCCGCTGACCTGGGCGCCCCCGGAGGCCAATGTGGCGCGCATCGTCGCCTACGACCCGAACCTCAGTTCCGATCAGTGGTTCGCGTTCACCCCGCCGCGCGTCCCGGTGCTGCAGACCCTGCAGCAATTGCTCGGATCGCGCACACCGGTGCTGATGGACATCGCGACCGCCGCGAACTTTCCCTGTCAGCGGCCGTTCTCCGAACACCTCGGCGTTGCCGAACTTCCGCGATACCGCATCCTGCCCGATCACAAACAGACGGCGGCGTCGTCCAACGGGTGGCAGGCCGGCGAAGCCGGCGGTCCGTTCCTGTTCACTCAGGCGATGCTGTACACCTCGACCGTCCCGACCTACCTGCGCGGCGACTGGTATCGCGACTGGGGGTCCGTCGAGCAGTATCACCGGTTCGTGCCGGCCGACCAGGCGCCCGGCGCCGCCGTCGAGCAAGGTTTGATCACAGTGCCCGGCTGGAGCCGGCAAGGACCGATCAGGGCCCTCCCATGAGCGTCATCAACCAGGACAAGGAAGCGACCATCGGGCAGCGGCCCGGCGCCCGTCAAGACGTGCGGGTGACGCGCTGGGTCGCCACCGTCGCGGGTCTGCTCGGCTTCCTGCTGTCGGTGGCGACGCCGCTGCTGCCGGTCGTGCAGACCACCGCGACGCTGAACTGGCCGCAAAGCGGACAGCTGAGCAGCGTGACGGCGCCGCTGATCTCGCTGACACCGGTCGACGTGACGGCAACCGTGCCGTGCTCGGTGGTCGGTGCCCTGCCGCCGGACGGCGGCGTGGTCCTGAGCACGGCACCCAAGAAGGGCAAGGACGCCGCGCTCAACGCGTTGTTCGTCGTCGCCGGCAGCCAGCGCGTCGACGTCACCGACCGCAACGTGGTGATCGCCAGCGCGCCACGCGACCAGGTCGCCGGGGCCGCGTCCCAGCACTGCCAGCGCATCGAGATCACCTCCACGCACGCGGGCACCTTCGCCACCTTCGTCGGGCTGACCGATCCGGCCGGCAGGCCGGTGCGCGGCGGCTTCCCCGATCCCAACCTGCGCCCGCAGATCGTCGGGGTGTTCACCGACCTGACCGGCCCGGCGCCGCCCGGCCTGCGGCTCTCGGCGACCATCGACACCCGGTTCTCCACCACGCCGACCACACTCAAACTGCTCGCGATGGTGGGCGCGATCGTGTCGACGATCGTCGCGCTGGTCGCGCTGTGGCGCCTCGACCAGCTGGACGGGCGCCGGATGCACCGCCTGATCCCGAGCCGTTGGCGAAAATTCACCCTCGTCGACGCCACGGTGATCTTCGGCTTCCTGCTGTGGCACCTGATCGGGGCCAACTCCTCCGACGACGGCTACATCCTGGGCATGGCCCGCGTCGCCGACCACGCCGGCTACATGTCCAACTACTTCCGCTGGTTCGGCAGCCCGGAGGACCCGTTCGGCTGGTACTACAACCTGCTGGCGCTGATGACCCATGTCAGCGACGGCAGCCTGTGGATGCGGTTGCCGGACCTGGTCGCCGGGCTGGCCTGCTGGCTGCTGCTCTCGCGCGAGGTGCTGCCCCGGCTGGGGCCGGCGGTGACCTCCAGCACGGCTGCCAACTGGGCGGCCGGCATGGTGTTGCTCACCGCATGGATGCCGTTCAACAACGGCCTGCGCCCCGAGCCGATCATCGCGCTGGGCTCGCTGATCACCTACGTGCTGATCGAGCGCTCGATGTGCGCCTCCCGGCTGACCCCGGCCGCGCTGGCCGTGGTCACGGCGGCGTTCACGCTGGGCGTCCAGCCCACCGGGCTGATCGCGGTGGCCGCCCTGGTCGCCGGTGGCCGCCCGGTCCTGCGGATCTTCGTGCGCCGGCATCGCCTGGTCGGCACCTGGCCGCTGGCGGCCCCGCTGCTGGCGGCGGGCTCGGTCATCCTGACCGTGGTCTTCGCCGACCAGACACTGTCGACGGTGCTGGAAGCCACCAGGATCCGCACCGCGATCGGCCCCAGCCAGGCCTGGTACACCGAGAACCTGCGCTACTACTATCTCATCCTGCCCACCGTCGACGGCTCGCTGTCGCGGCGCTTCGGCTTCCTCATCACCGCGCTGTGCCTGTTCACGGCGGTGTTCATCATGTTGCGGCGCAAACGCGTGCCCGGCGTGGCCCGCGGGCCGGCGTGGCGGCTGATGGGCGTCATCTTCGCCACCATGTTCTTCCTGATGTTCACCCCCACCAAGTGGGTGCACCACTTCGGGCTGTTCGCCGCGGTGGGCGCGGCGATGGCCGCGCTCACCACGGTGCTGGTGTCGCCGAAGGTGCTGCGCTGGTCGCGGAACCGGATGGCATTCCTGGCGGCGGTGTTGTTCCTGCTGGCGCTGTGCTTCGCCACCACCAACGGCTGGTGGTACGTCTCCAGCTACGGCGTGCCGTTCAACAACATCATGCCCAGGATCGGCGGAATCAGCGTCAGCGCAATGATTTTCGCTCTCTTCGCGGTCGCGGCGCTGTGGGCGGTGTGGCTGCACTTCGATTTCGGGGGAGCGTCGCGGGACCGCGGCGAGGGCCGGTTGGCGCGGGCGATGACGGCCGCGCCGATACCGATCGCCGCCGGATTCATGGCGCTGGTGTTCACCGCGTCGATGGTCGCCGGAATCGTGCGCCAGTACCCCACCTACTCCAACGGCTGGGACAACCTGCGCGAATTCGCCGGGGGCTGCGGGTTGGCCGACGACGTGCTCGTCGAGCCGGACAGCAACGCCGGCTTCATGGCGCCGCTCAAAACTGGCGGGCCCGGCGACTACGGGCCGCTGGGCCCGCTGGGCGGCGTCCATCCCACCGGATTCACGCCCAACGGCGTACCGGAGCGCACCCTGGCTGAGGCGGTGCGGGAGACCGCGGTTCCGCAGCCCGGCACCGACTACGACTGGTATGGGCCCACCAAGCTGCCCACGCCGGGGATCAACGGGTCCGTGCTGCCGCTGCCCTACGGCCTGGACCCCGCGCGGGTTCCGCTGGCCGGCAGCTACACCACCGGCCCCCAACAGCAGAGCAGGCTGACCTCCGCGTGGTATCGGCTGCCCAGGCCGGACGCCGGGCGCCCCCTGCTGGTGGTGACCGCCGCGGGCAAGATCGCGGGCAACAGCATCCTGCATGGGCACACCGCGGGGCAGACCGTCGTGCTCGAATACGGCACGCCCGGTCCCGACGGTGCCGTCATCCCGGCGGGCCGGCTGGAGCCCTACGACCTCTACGGTGAGCAGCCCAAGGTGTGGCGCAACCTCCGCTTCGCGCGGTCACAGCTGCCCGCCGACGCGGTCGCGGTCCGGCTGGTGGCCGAGGACCTCTCCCTGACGCCGGAGGACTGGGTGGCGGTGACGCCGCCGCGGGTGCCGGAGCTGCGCTCCGTGCAGGAATACATCGGCTCGT
>JAQTVU010000181.1 GCA_028706695.1 Mycobacterium sp. | reverse complement strand
CACGCGCCCGCCGCACCTACCCCGACGCCCAGCACCAACCAGCGCACCACCGGGGTGCGCCGTCGGCCCCACAGCGTCGGCGCCAGGCCACCCGCCGCCACGAGGTTCAAGCCGACCGCCAACAGCGGATGCACCCGGATCAGGCCCAGACTCAGCACCAGCACCGCGGTTCCGGTCACCGCGGCGACGAACCCGGACACCGTCAAACCCGTTCCCCACGGGACGGACCGGTCGTTCACCGAGCGAGCCTGAGCGTTGACCCGCACCGGATCATGCGGGGCGAATCGGCGGGGGTACTGGCCGTTTCGGCTGGTCCCGCGACGTCCACGCTGTGGGCGTGGTCTGTTCAGGGCTCCGCGGCGCACCCACCAGCTCATTGGCGCCGGTCGCGGCCATGATCTCAGGAGATGTCGGCGCCATGGAAACCATGGAAACCATGCAATCACAGGCCACCGACATCGACGCCCCGGCACACCGATGGCGAAAGCTACTATCGCTGACCGGCCTCACCCGCCACCAGGTCCACAGCGTGTGCACCGCGCGGCCCGGCACCCGCTGCCCCACGACCTGGCCGGCCCTGCCGCCTGTCGGTCGCTGGAACCTCAGTCAGTCACGGGTCAACTCTTGCCGAGCAGGCCCGCTCGTAGAAAGCCAAAGCGGCCGCGGTGGCCACGTTGAGCGAGTCGGTGCCGCGCGACATCGGGATGCGCACCCGCGCATCGCTCAGCCGCAGAGCGGCCGCCGTCAGCCCTGGACCCTCCGCGCCCACCAGCACGGCGACGGGTTCCTCGCCAACGTCCGCCATCGCCTCCCGCAGCGCCCGCGCCTGGCCGTCCGGAGTCATCGCCAGGAGCCGAAATCCCAGATGCCGCAACATCTTCAAATCTGCAGGCCAGTCGTATGCGTGGGCGTACGGCACCAGCAGCACATGGCCCATCGACACCCGGACGGCGCGCCGGTACAGCGGGTCCGCGCAGCCGCTGCCGAACACCACAGCCTCCACCCCCAGACCCGCCGCATTGCGGAAGATCGAGCCCAGGTTCTCGTGGTCGTTGACGCCTTCGAGCACCGCGACGGTGCGCGCGCCGTCGACGACTTGCGTCACCGTCGGTTCCGGTACTCTGCGGGCCGCCGCGAGCACGCCGCGGTTGAGACGGAAACCGACCACCTGCGCCATGACTTCGGCCGATGTCCGGTAGAACGGCGCCGCTACGCCGGCCAGGTCGTCCGCGAGTTCGGCCAGCCGACGATCGGTACCCAGCAGGGCATGCGGGCTGAAGCGGGAGGCAAGCATGCGCCGCACCACCAGCACACCCTCGGCGATCACCAGCCCTTTGCCGCCCGGCAGGTCGGGACGGCGGTCGACGCTGTTCAGGTCGCGGAAATCGTCGAGCCGCGGATCGCCGGGATCCTGGACGTCCTGGACGTCCCGGCTCACCGGCTTTCGTCGACCAGGGCCAACATCAGATCGGCCGCGTGGCGCAGGGTCTGGCGTTGAGTGCTGTCCAGCGTCGCGAGCCGTTTGGCCAGCCACTCCTGACGGGCACGGCGGTTTTCCCTGACCAACTCGGCTCCCGACTCCGAGACCGAGACCAGCACCTGCCGGCCGTCGACGGGATGCGGGGCCCGTTCCACCAATCCCATTTCGGCCAGCGACGCGATCACCCGGGTCATCGACGGCGGACGGACCCGCTCGCGGATCGCCAGCGCTCCCGGCGTCATCGCGCCCTCGTTGACCAGCGTCGCCAGCGCCGACAGCTGGGACAGCGAAACCGGCGACGACGGGTTGCGAAACCGCAGTTGGCGGGCCAGCCGCATGACAGCCAGCGACAAGTCGCTGGCCAGCGGCGCGTCGCTGTCAGGCATGGCGAGAGGCTACACGTAAGTCCGGTACTCGGAACAACAACCTGCCAACCACGGACTTCGATCCTCTAGACGGCGCTCGGGCAAACGTCGGCCCGTCACTTGCGCCCAGTGCCCGGCTCCCAACACCCGGCGCCGGTTGCGACCCGCCAACATTGCCCCGCAAACGCACGGTACCCCAACTCGGCCCGCACAGCGCCGGGCATCGTCGCCGGGCTATGTTGATCGCGATGTCCGTCGAGCCGCACCACAGCCGCCAGCCACCGCCGCTGCCGCGCGCGCTGCTGAAGGTGTGGCCCGTCATCGCGGTCGGCGCGGCGGCATGGCTGGTCTGCGCCGTCGCCGCATTCCTGATGCCCGCCCTGCACAGCTGGCGTCCGGTGACGCTGGCCGGCCTCGGCGTGGGGTTGCTCGGGACGGGCATCTTCGTCTCGCAGTTGGCCGCCGCGCGCCGCGGTACACACGGCGCACAGATCGGACTCGAAAACTATCTCGATCGTAAATAGGCTTGGGCCACAACAATTCGCGACCCAGGAGAAGCCATGGCAGCACCCTTGCTTCAAGCCCAGATCGATATCGACGCGCCACCGGCGAAGGTGTGGGCGCTGATTTCGGATTTGCGGCGGATGCCCGAATGGAGCCCGCAGTGTCGCTGGATGCAGCCTTTGGGCCCGCTCCGCCCCGGCACCCGCACGCTCAACATCAACCGGCGCAACCTGCTGTTCTGGCCGACCACGAGCACCATCGTCGAAATGATCCCGGAAAAGAAGCTCGCCTTTCGGGTCAACGCCAACCGCAGCGTCTGGAGCTACGAGCTGGAGCCCGCCGGTGCGGGCACCCGGGTGGTGGAGAGCCGCCACGCCGAAAACGGCGTCAGCGCATTATCCAGCATGACGCAGAACACCCTCTTGGGGGGAACTGGCGCGTTCGAGCGTGAATTGCTCGACGGCATGAACACTTCGCTGGCGAAGATCAAAGCCGCCGCCGAGCGGGATTAGGCCCTGGATTAGGCCACGATTAGGTCCGGTTAGTTAGTCCGGCGGCTCGACGGGCTCGGGCGGAGACTCCGGCGGTTCGGGCCGAGTGTCCGGCGAGTCCGGCAGTTCCGGCTCGATCTCCGGGTGGATTTCCGGCGGCTCGGACGGAGATTCCGGGGACTCCGACAACCCGACACGGGACCCCGGTGACCCGGCCGGCGGCTCCGACGGCTTCTCCATGACGTCGAGCACGCCGTCGTCGAACGGGTCGTACATCGGCGAACCGCTGCCCGCCGGAGCGGGGGTGTCCGAGTGCGCACCACAGCCGTACAGCTGGTCGACCACGTGTCCGTCGGCGGACATCTCATTACCGCACACCCCGAACATCGTGCCCAGCAATCCGGCCAGGGGCAGGTAAAACCCGCAGTCGCGGCACACCCGTTTGGTCGACCGCGCCATCGGCGAATCCGGCCCGTAGTCGCCCTCATGCCACCGCTCGGCCGCCTCGGCACGACCCCAGGCGCTCATCACCCAGCGTCGCCCCAGCCCGATTTCCGCGGCGGTGTCGTCGACCTGCGGGTCGCCGCTGGCGGTGTAACCGGGAACGAGCCGCGGGTCATTGGCGGCCGGGGCGAGCAGGTCTCCGGGGCTCAGGTCGCCGGGCCGCATCCGCCGATCCCACGGCACCCACTCGGGGGCCAGCAGCGCCGTTGGGCCCGGAATCAGCACCACTTCACTGATCGTGGCGCGCTCAGCGCCGGGATAGGCGGCGACGACGACGGCCCACTGCCATCCCTGGTAGCCGGGCAGATGCGCCAGGAACCGATGAGTCGCGGCGGTCGGGTCCGCGTAGCCGACACCCAGATAGTCCCCGACCGCCTCCGGCCCGCTGAACTCGACGACCGCGGCCCGGGCTTGGTCGACCGCACCCGTGAGCACCCCCGCCAGGCCTTCGGGCCACTCCTCCGCGGTCGCCACGGGACGTTCCACAATGGGTCCGGTCACGCTCACCTCTCTACTGCATCGCGTCTCTGCATCGCGTCCCAATACTAGGGCGGCGAGCCACACCCCGTTGCCTGCAGACGCACCGGGCGGGCATAGGGAAGAATTGGTTCGTGTCTGCACGGCGAGGAGATGATCCGGGGCCTGGCCTGGCTGCCAGCCCGGATCGCCGGACCCGCTCGGACCCCGGGGGACCGGCCAGTCAGCATCCGGGCATGGCCAACTACCCGGCCGACGACGCCGATTACCGCCGGACGCGCCGTGCACAGCCGGTGACGAGCGCCAATCGCTACCTGCCGCCCCTGGGCGAGCAGCCGAAACGGCAGTGCGACACCGATGCTCCGCAACGCGGTCCCGCATCCGGCGACCGCATCACCGTCACCCGCGCGGCGGCGCAGCGTAGCCGGGAAATGGGTTCCCGCATGTATTGGATGGTGCAGCGGGCCGCCACCGCCGACGGCGCCGACAAGTCCGGGCTGACCGCGCTGACGTGGCCGGTGGTGGCGAACTTCGCGGCCGACGCAGCGATGGCCGTGGCGCTGGCCAACACGCTGTTCTTTGCCGCGGCCACCGGTGAAAGCAAGGGCCGCGTGGCGCTGTATCTGCTGATCACCATCGCACCGTTCGCCGTGATCGCGCCGCTGATCGGCCCCGCGCTGGACCGGTTGCAGCACGGCCGCCGCGTCGCGCTGGCGACGTCGTTTGCGCTGCGCACTGGGCTGGCCGCCCTGCTGATCTTGAACTACGACGGCTCGACCGGCAGCTACCCGTCGTGGGCGTTGTACCCGTGCGCCTTGGCCATGATGGTGCTGTCCAAGTCGTTCAGCGTGCTGCGGAGCGCCGTGACGCCGCGCGTGATGCCGCCGACCATCGACCTGGTGCGGGTCAACTCCCGGCTGACGGTCTTCGGTCTGCTCGGCGGCACCATCGCCGGCGGGGCCGTCGCGGCCGGGGTCGAGTTCGTCTGCACCCACCTGTTCAAGCTGCCCGGCGCGCTGTTCGTCGTCGTCGCCGTCACGATCGTCGGCGCCTCACTGTCGATGCGGATACCGCGCTGGGTTGAGGTAACAGAGGGAGAGGTCCCCGCCACCCTGAGCTACCGGCGCGACACTGGCCAGCTGCGGCGAAGCTGGCCCGATGAAGTCAAGAAGGTCGGCGGAACGCTGCGGCAACCCCTGGGCCGCAACATCATCACCTCGCTGTGGGGCAACTGCACCATCAAGGTGATGGTGGGTTTTCTCTTTTTGTACCCGGCGTTCGTGGCCAAGGCCCACCAGGCCAACGGCTGGGCTCAGCTGGGCATGCTCGGCCTGATCGGCGCCGCGGCCGGAATCGGCAACTTCGCCGGTAACTTCACCAGCGCGCGCATGCAGCTGGGCAGGCCGGCGGTGCTGGTGGTGCGCTGCACCGTGGCGGTGTGCGCGGTCGCCATAGCCGCCGCGGTGGCCGGTAATCTCACGGTGGCCGTGATCGCCACCCTGGTCACCTCGGGGTCCAGCGCCGTCGCCAAGGCTTCCCTGGACGCCTCGCTGCAGCATGACCTCCCGGAGGAGTCGCGCGCATCGGGATTCGGGCGCTCGGAGTCGACGTTGCAGCTGGCCTGGGTGCTGGGCGGCGCGGTCGGCGTGCTGGTGTACACCGAGCTGTGGGTCGGCTTCACCGCCGTCAGCGCCCTGCTCATCCTCGGCCTGGCGCAGACGCTGGTCAGCTTCCGGGGCGACTCGCTGATCCCCGGGCTGGGCGGTAACCGCCCGGTGATGGTCGAGCAGGAGGGTGGGCGGCGCGGTGTCGGCAGGCCGGCGGCGGTGCCGGAGTGAAGGGGCGACCCGAACGCGGTACGCCAGTCCTGGTCGCGGTGGTCGTGGCGGTGCTCTGCGTGGGCGCCGGCATCTGCACGTGGCTGCTGGCGCGTCCGTCCGGTCCGCAGCGGCCGCAGATCAGCGCCTATTCGCACGGGCATCTGACCCGGGTGGGCCCGTACATGTACTGCAATGTGCTTGACCTCAACGACTGTCAGGCGCCG
>JAQTVU010000180.1 GCA_028706695.1 Mycobacterium sp. | reverse complement strand
GCGGCGCGAAGCTCACCAACGGTGCGGGGCAGATGGCTCGGTGATGTCACCACTCCACGCTACGACGCGCGCGCACCCGCGTCATGCCCGCCGCGGTCAGTGCCCGCTCAGTGCGACCGGCGAGCCCGACCAGCGCGCGCAGCAGCCGGGTCTTGCCCTGACCGCGTTCACCGAGCAGGACGACGTCGTGACCTGCGATCAGCGCCCGCTCCAGCTGCGGCAACACGGTGTCCTCGAAACCCAGAATGCCCGGCCAGATCGCTTCACCGTCCGCGCCGTCGGCGAGGCGCGTCAGCAAATTTTCCCGGATTTCCTGCTTGACGCCCTGTTCGCGATGACCGGCGGCGCGAAGCTCACCAACGGTGCGGGGCAGATGGCTCGGTGATGTCACCACTCCACGCTACGACGCGCGCGCACCCGCGTCATGCCCGCCGCGGTCAGTGCCCGCTCAGTGCGACCGGCGAGCCCTCAGTGCGCGAAGTGACGCGCCCCGGTGAGGTACACGGTGACACCGGCTCTGGCCGCCGCTTCGGTCACCTCGGCGTCGCGCATCGAGCCGCCCGGATGCACGATCGCCTTGACCCCGGCAGCCGCCAGCGTCTCGAGCCCGTCGGGAAACGGAAAGTACGCATCGGAGGCCGCGACGGCGCCGCGCACCCGGTCGCCGCCGCGTGCATTGGCTCGTTCGATGGCCAGCCGCGCGGCGTCGACACGGTTGACCTGTCCCATGCCGACCCCGACGGTGGCGCCGCCGGCGGCGATCACGATCGCATTGGACTTGACCGCGCGGCAGGCGCGCCAGGCGAAGACCAGGTCGCTCATCGTCGACGCGTCGGCCGCCGATCCCGTCGCCAGCGTCCAGTTCGCCGGGTTATCCCCGTGGGCGTCCAGTTCGTCGCGCTGCTGCATCAGCAGACCGCCGCTGACGGGGCGCATCTCGGCGCCGCCGGGCATCGGCTCGGAGGCCACCAGTACGCGGATGTTCTTCTTGCGCGTCAGCGCCTCGAGGGCGCCGGGCGCGTAGGCGGGGGCGATGATCACCTCGGTGAAGACGGTGCTGATGTACTCCGCCATCTCGACACTCACCTCGGCGTTGGCCGCGATCACACCGCCGAAGGCGCTCAGCGGATCGCATTCGTGGGCCTTGCGATGCGCGTCGGCCACCGATACCGACGAGATCGCGATGCCACAGGGATTGGCGTGCTTGACGATCGCAACGCAGGTCTGCTGGTGGTCGAACGCGGCCCGCCATGCCGCATCAGCATCGGTGAAGTTGTTGTAGGACATCTGTTTCCCGTGCAGCTGCTCGGCCTGCGCCAGGCCCGGCCACGCGCCGGGGTCGGCGTAGAGCGCCGCCTGCTGGTGCGGGTTCTCGCCGTAGCGCAGCGTCGTCGAGCGACGCCAGCTGCGGCCCAACCAGCGGGGAAACGCCGTGGGCGGGTGCTCGGGGGCCAGCGTGGACTGCATCCAGCTCGCCACCGCGATGTCGTAGTCGGCGGTGTGCTGAAACGCCAGCGACGCCAGCTTCTTGCGCTCGGCGCAGGTGAATCCGCCGTGCCGAACCGCAGCCAGCACCCCGTCGTAGCCGAGCGGATCGGTGATCACCGCCACGCTCGGGTGGTTTTTCGCGGCCGCCCGGATCATCGACGGCCCCCCGATGTCGATCTGCTCGACGCATTCGTCGACGCTTGCGCCCGAGTCGACGGTCTCGCCGAACGGATACAGGTTGACCACGACCAGTTCAAAGGCCGCGATTCCGAGCTTGTCCAGGGCGGCGGAGTGCTCGGGTTTGCGCAGATCGGCCAGCAACCCCGCGTGCACGCGCGGATGCAGCGTCTTGACCCGGCCGTCGAGCACCTCGGGGAAACCAGTCAGCTCCTCCACCCTTGTCACCGGGATTCCTTTTTCGGCAATGGCCGTCGCCGTCGACCCGGTCGAGACGATCTCCACGCCCGCGGCGGCGAGGCCCCGGGCGAGTTCGATGAGCCCGGTCTTGTCGTACACGCTGATCAACGCTCGGCGGACGGGTCGTTTCGCCGTATCCCGCCAGTCGTCGGTGCTCATCTTGGGGTCGCCTCTCTTCCGATCGTCACTTTTCTTCCGACCAAAGTCAGGCCGCCGGTCGCGATCGCGGCCACCACGTCCACCAGAAGCTTCCGTTCGGTGACTTTGATGCGTTCGTGCAGGGTCTGTTCGTCGTCGCCGTCGAGCACCGGGACGGCTTGCTGCGCCAATATCGGCCCGGTGTCCGTCCCGGCGTCTACCAGGTGCACCGTAGCGCCCGTGACCTTCACACCGTAGGCCAACGCGTCCGCCACCCCGTGCGCGCCGGGGAAGGCCGGCAACAGCGCCGGATGGGTGTTGACGATGCGACCATAGAACTTCGAGAGGAATTGGCGGCCAAGGATTTTCATGAAGCCGGCGGACACGATCAGATCCGGCGAGTGCGCGGCGACGGCATCGGTGACGGCGGCGTCCCAGGCGTCTCGGTCGAGGTGGTCGGAAAGCCCGACCACAAACGTCGGCGTCGACGCGGCCGCGCCGACGCCGACGGCCGGGCAGTCGCGATCGGCTCCGACGGCGACCACCCGGGCCGGGTAGTCGCCCACGGCGGCGTCCATCAGTGCGGCCAGCAGCGAACCGGTGCCCGAAGCCAGCACCACCACTCGCGCCGGTGCACTCGGGGGCACGCGGAGCTGTTCGGGCACACCGGGGAGCCTAGTCGGGCGACTCGCCCCGACTGCGGCGCGGACTCGATCGCGCCCGGGTGATCAGTCGGACTTCCGCTCGGCGTCCTCCGGCGACGACGGGTCGCCGTCCACAGCCGCCCCCTCGAGAGGCACCGCCTTCTCCTCGGCGGCCCGGCCGGCCGGCTCGTTGCCGGGCTCCTCGAGAAGCTCCGCAAAATCCGTCGGTTGCTCGGCCGGCGGCGCGGCACGGCGCCCGGGACGCCGGGGCCGGCGCCTGATCCCGCCGGCCATCAACACGGTGATCCAGCCGACGACCGCGAACCAGAAGAAGACACCCAGCGCCAAGGCGCCCTGATCGACACCGACATCGCCGAAGTTGCCCAGCCCACCGCTGCCGCCGTAGGCCAGCAACGACATGACCGCGGCTCCGGCCAGCGCGGCGACCAGCAGCTTCGCCGCCGCTTGAGGCATCGGCAACGCGCGCCGGGCGCACCGCTGCCCGACCGCCACGCCCGACGACGCGCCGATGATGAGCAACGCGACCCACACCGGGGCCAGCGGCGGAGTGGGCGCCGCGGCCAGGATCGGCAGCGCCGGGACGTCACCGCCGAAGACGGTGAACGAGCTGAACGTCGCAAAGCCGAGATGAGCGCTGGACCCGACCGCGACGGCTGACGCGCCGACGATGACGTTGGGCGCATACAGCACCGACAGCGCGGTGAGGTTGAACTGACCCCAGATGGAATCGGTGATCCCGTAGAGCTCTTGCATGGAGGACCAGTGCACAACCAGCGATCCGGCCGTCACCACGCCGGAAAGCCCGACCAGTGCCAACACGCCGGCCGCGGCGGCGGGCGCGGAGTCACCCAGCCATCCGGGCAGCGACGATTCCGCCAACGCCCGCCGCCCCACGCGGGACCAGACGCCAATCGCCGCGCCCACGGCGTGCACCACCATCACGCTGGTGAACGCCCGCAAGGCGCTGGGCGTCTGCAGCTCGGTGATCACCGTGGACGCATCGTGGATCACCGCCAGCGCGATCGCCGCGATCAGCAAGGGTCCGCCCAGCGCCGATGCGACGACCCAGCGGATCACCAGCCACGACGAGCACGGAGAAATGGCCCGCGCCGTGCTGCGCGCGGTACCCCAGATCATCAGAAGGACCGGCAGCAGCGGCATCACACCCAGTTCGCGGCCGCCGATGAAGATCGGCGCCCGATGCACACCGAGCCACATGCTGGCGATGGCGCCCGGGGCACCGGTCATGTCGCTGTTGGCGATCAGCAGTTCGAGCAGCGTGACGGCCGCGACGATGCCCAAAGCCACCACAGCCGGCCCGAACGCGACCCGGACCAGGTCGCGTCCCTGACGAGCGCCCGCTGCCCGGTAGTCCACCACCCGTGTCACTCTTGGCGCACGTGCCCGGCTAGGCGCGCAAGCGCACGATTAGCCCGACGCCGGCTCGGAGGGTGACGACGGGGACTGCTGCCGGCTCTGATCGGACGGTTGCTGCTGCTCCCCCGCCTGTTGCGAGTGGTCCGCCGGGGCCGACGACCCGCTGCCCTCTCCGCTGACCGTCGGCGGCGGGCTGAAGCTGGGGAAACCGGTGGGCGGCGTGGACGGCCCCTGCTGCGCGGCCGGCTGAGGGCCGGGCTGGGCGGCGAACCCGCCGGTCGGCGGTCCGTGGCTTGCCGGGTAACCGCCGTATTGCGACCCGTATCCGGGAGGCTGCTGCGCTGGGTGCGCCTGCTGGCCGGACTGCTGCCCCCCCGGGCCCCCGGGGGCGCTCCCGGCGCTCCCGGGGCTGTAGTACCCGCCGGGCGGCTGCTGGACGCCGTATTGCCCGTATTGCCCATAGTGGCCGTATTGGGCGTACTGGTCGAACTTGGGCCGGGGCGCCGGCGCGGTCACGACGCCGGATTCCAGCAGCACCGCCAGGGTGGCGGCGATCGCCTGCAGGATGCTGCAGGCCAGCAGTGGCCACAGCGCCCAGCCGATCGCGAAACCCGGGGGCGTGTTGACCATCTCGGTGATCACGACCATGGCACCGAGCACCGCGATCACCGCGACGATCCCGAGGTTCTTCTTCGCCTTGGGCAGCAACGTCAGCGCGGCGAGCAGCGCAGCCAACACTGCCACGTCGACCGCGTAGCCGGCGTCGCCGGCGCGTCCGCCGGCGCTCGGCCCGCCAAATTCCGCGCCGACGGTGAAGGTGGGGCCGAAGTTCAGCAGATAACTCGCCAAACCCAATCCGATCACCGCGATGGTCAGGTAGAACGGGAGCTTGCTGACGGCGTCGGCGGCCTTGGCGAACGACGGTGTGGCGCCGGGATGCGAGCCGCCGGGCTGCGTGGGTGGATATCCGGGTGGGCCGGGTGGGTAAGTCATGACTCCTCCTGTTGCTTCCAGTCCGTCGCGGCGCCACGCCACTGTTGGGTGCGACGCTGTGCTCCCCGGCGCGTCGTTCCAAACGCCAAGAGTTGGCCAGGGCTCGAGTTACGACGCGATCGTTGAACCACGCTAGCGCACGTTTGGCCGCTCCCGTCGCTGCGACCGGGCTGTCGGCGTAGCGGTTGCAGCGCGGCCGCCGGCTCAGCGCGGTTACAGGCTGTTCAGGATCTCCCGGGCTAGCGCGGCGGTCTCCGACGGGGTCTTGCCGACCTTGACCCCGGCGGCTTCCAGGGCGGCTTTCTTGGCGGCCGCGGTGCCCGACGAGCCGGACACGATCGCGCCCGCGTGGCCCATCGTCTTGCCCTCGGGGGCGGTGAATCCCGCGACGTAGCCGACGACCGGCTTGGACACATGCGCCTTGATGTAGTCGGCCGCCCGTTCCTCGGCGTCACCGCCGATCTCGCCGATCATCACGATGACCTTGGTGTCGGGGTCCTTCTCGAAGGCCTCGATGGCGTCGATGTGGGTGGTGCCGATCACCGGGTCGCCGCCAATGCCGATGGAGGTGGAGAACCCGAAGTCGCGCAGCTCGTACATCATCTGGTAGGTCAGCGTGCCCGACTTGGACACCAGCCCGACCGGGCCTTTGCCCGTGATGTTGGCCGGGGTGATACCGACCAACGCCTCGCCGGGGGTGATGATGCCCGGGCAGTTCGGGCCGATGATGCGGGTCTTGCCGCCCTTCTCGACGTTGTAGGCCCACGCGTAGGCGCTGTCCTGCACCGGGATGCCCTCGGT
>JAQTVU010000179.1 GCA_028706695.1 Mycobacterium sp. | reverse complement strand
GGCGGCTGGTACGGCCCGCGCTTGGGCGACACGGGGCCCTTCCGGTCGGGACCGGCCGGCGCGCCGGCGTGGCGCGGCTTGCCGTCGAGGACCCGCTCCATTTCCGCCCAGCTCGGCGGCCCGCCAAACCAACTCATAGACGACAGTATATCGAATGTATGTTCGACCATTAATTTAACGCCGGTGCTAATTCGGCTATTCACATTCGAAAGGTATTCTTAATGCCGCGGCCCTGCCGCACAGGATGTCGCGGCCAAATCGACCGCTGGGACGCTGCAAGTACGCTGCTGGGACGCAGGTGAAGGCATTGAACATGACTTTCCTCAACGCTTCGCCGGGCGTTATGGCGATCGACGCGGTAGCCATCATCCAGGGCACGCCCGACCATGACCTGCTGAACACTCTTGTGGCAGAACGGCTTCCCAGCACCCGATCGCCGCGGGTGCGCCGGGTGGCCATCCCCGGGCCGGGCAACGACGCCCAACTGTTCGCGGCCATCGCCCACTCCCTGGCGCGTCCCCTCGACCCGGACCACCCATCGTGGGAGTGCTCGGTTATCGAAGGCCTGCAGGGCGATCGGTGGGCGATGCTGCTGCGAGTCAGCCCGCACCTGGTCGACGGACACTCCGCGCCCCACCTGCTCGCCAGGCTCTGCGACGCCGCGGGCGACGCCTTCGCGGGAACCGTTGCCCGCCCAACACGCGGGTCCCGGGCGCATCGGTCAACCGGCGGCGACGCGCGGGGACGGGCTTCCGCCGTCTTCGGCAACGTCACCGGCGCCGTCGCCGGAGCGCTTCGGCCCGCGCTGCGGACGTCGCCGGGCGCTGCGGCCACGCGGCGGTACCGCGCGGCGCTAATCCCGATGGGCCACGTCGACGGCGTGTGCCGCAAGTTCGGGGTGACCGCCGACGACGTTGCGCTCGCCGCCGTCACCGAGGGCTTCCGCACGGTGCTGCTGCAACGCGGTGAGCAACCGCGTGCCGACTCGCTGCCCACACTGATGCCGGATCGCCCGGCCATGCTGCCGTATCTGCCCGTCGAACACGACGACCCGGTGCAGCGACTGCGCACCGTGCACCGCAGGCGGCAGGCCGGGCGGCCCGCCCGCGGCCTGGTCCGGTCGGCGCTCGCTCTGCCAACCATTTTGCGCGGCAATGTATTCAATGTAGGCAATGTATTGCAGCTATTGGCCCCGCCTGCGCAACGCTGCCTGGTGACCTTGGCCACCAACGTAACCGGCCCACGCCGTCGACTCCGGCTGCTGGGACAGCCGGTGGCGCAACTGCTTCCTATCCCTGCGACCGGTGTGCGGGCGGTCACCGGGGTCGCGGCGCTGAGCTACGGCGACGAGCTGGTCTTCGGCGTCACCACCGAGTCCGGTGCCGCCTTCGAGGTCAGCCAGCTGACCGACGGCATTGAGTCCGGGATGGCACGGCTGGTGGCGCTCAGCGATGACTCGGTGCTGCTGTTCGGCAAGGATCGCCGGCGCGGGCGCGGCTCTGACCCCGACTCGGCGGCGTCGACCACCGTGAGAAGGTTGGTCAATGCCGGTCAGCATCGACCCCCGCCGCCATGACGCGGTGCTGTTCGACCTCGACGCGATAGCGACGGCCGAGCACATCCCCTCCGAGTCCGCGGTGACGCTGGCCCGTCAGCTGCATCAGGCCGGGGTCGGAACCGCCGTCTTCTCATCCGGCGGCCGGGCCCCGCGCGGGGTCGGGGACCTGTTCGCCGTGCGGGCCGACGGCCCACGTACGGCGGCCGACCATCTCGGGGTGCGGGCGGGCCGCTGCGTCGTCGTGGCGACCGACGCGGCCGGTGTCTCGGCCGGCCGCGCTGCGGGCTTTGCGCTGGTCATCGCCGTCGACCGGGCGGGTCGAGGCGGGGCACTGCGTGCCGCCGGGGCCGACAGGGTGATCGCCGACCTGAACGAGGTGACCGTGCGCGTCGGGGACCGGCGCATGTCCGAGCTTCCCGACGCGTTGCAGGATCTGCGCCTGCCCGCCGGCCGGCCGGCCGTTTTCTTCGACTTCGACGGCACGCTGTCGGAGATCGTCGACGACCCGGGGGCTGCCCGGCCGGCCGCCGGGGCGGTCGAGGCGCTGCAGAAGCTGGCCGCGCAGTGCCCGGTCGCCGTGCTGTCCGGCCGTGACCTGGCCGACGTCACCGAGCGCCTTGGGGTGCAGGGCATCTGGTATGCCGGCAGCCACGGCTTCGAGTTGACCGCACCGGATGGGACACACCACCAGAATGCCGCGGCCGCCGCCGCGATCCCGGTGCTGGAGCGGGCGGCCGACCGGTTGCGTGACGAACTGGGCCCGATTGCCGGCGTTGTGGTGGAGCACAAGCGATTCGGCGTGGCGGTGCACTACCGCAATGCGGCCCGTGACCGGGTCGGCGAGGTCGCCGCGGCGGTGCGCGCGGCCGGCCGCCATCACGCGGTGCGGGTGACCACCGGTCGGGAAGTGATCGAGTTGCGCCCAGACGTCGACTGGGACAAGGGAAAGACGCTTCGCTGGGTCATGGACCGGCTCCATGACGCCAACGCCGCTCCCCTGGTTCCGATATACCTGGGCGATGACATCACCGACGAAGACGCATTCGATGCGGTGCGCCAAGAAGGCATACCAATTCTGGTGCGCCACACCGAAGACGGCGACCGCGCAACGGCCGCGCTATTTGCGCTGGACAATCCCGCGCAGGTCAGCGAGTTCACCGACCGCTTAGCGCACAATTTGCGTGGCCGGATCATCGATTGAAGCCGCCTTCCGGCCGTCGTCGACCTCCGCGCGCGAAACTTGGGCTGATCCCCATAGCCCTCATAGCGGCCCATAGCCCCACAGTTCGGAAGCCCCATGCCTGCGTACATCAAAGTCCTCGGGCGCAGGAAGCCTCGCGACCCAGCTGCGGGCCGAAGACGCGAGGCCTACAACCGGCGCTGCAGCGCAGCAGGGATGCCCGGCCGGCGGTCACTGGCGAAAACCCTCGCGAGGAGTAGACGATCCCCAATACGAACGATTCCGGCCGGCAGACGCACACAAGTTGTGTGGCCTGGCTTCCAGACCGGCCCGAACGTAGTGTCCTATACACAGTTTGCGTCTCTCGCGAGGGTCCACGAGCGACGAACTGCCAGTTCCGCCTTATCAGGAGCGCTGACATGAGTCCCGCATCGCTGAGTCAAGACCTCTGCGGATTTGCCATCGAGTTGCGCCAGCTGGCGTACACGATGCCCGGCGGATGTGAGGATGCGCTGATCCGGCTGAGCGAGCGGATGGCGCACACGGCCGCAGAACATGATCGCGGCGCCGGGCCCGCAGCTTCTCAGGGCCCGCTACCATGCAGTGCGGCCCGCGTCGACTGACCGTCGCGGCGCGTCGCAGCGGACCTTCACACCTCGCCGGCCACCAAGTCGGGCCTCGAACAACATCGGTGCGATCATGTGGCTTCGACGGCCGACATTCCATCTGGTGTCGTCAAACTGGTGTTCTCAAACTGTGGTCGAAAGCCCTGCAACCGGGGCGGTTTCGGTGACCATCCCCGGATGGTCGGCCCTGCGCCGCGGCGACGTGCCGCCGACCCTCGGCGATGATCCCCAAACCAGTAACGCGGAGCTGATCACCAACGTCGCCGATGCCCCCAACTGGCCACCGCTCAACGCCGCCTACGTCACGGGAGCCGCGATCCAGGCCTACTGAGGGCGCAACCTGCGGTGTCGGCCCTGTGCGCCAAGACCGCGTCGGCAGCGTGCACGGTCCCACGCCGCGCGCTACACGTTGAACCGGAACTCCACCACGTCGCCGTCGGCCATCACGTAGTCCTTGCCTTCCATCCGGACTTTGCCGGCCGCCTTGGCCGCCGCCATCGAACCGGCGGCGATCAGATCGTCATAGGAGACGATCTCGGCCTTGATGAAGCCCTTCTCGAAGTCGGAGTGAATCACCCCGGCGGCCTTGGGCGCGGTGTCGCCCTGGTGGATCGTCCACGCCCGCGCCTCCTTGGGCCCCGCCGTCAGAAAGGTCTGCAACCGCAGGGTGTGGAAACCGGCCCGGGCCAGCGCATCTAGTCCGCGCTCGGTCTGCCCGATCGATTCCAGCAGTTCGGCCGCCGAGTCGTCGTCGAGTTCCACCAGCTCGGCTTCGATGGCGGCGTCCAGGAAGACCGCGTCGGCCGGGGCGACCAGTGCGCGCAACCCCGCCAGCCGTGTCTCGTCAATGAGCACCGTCTCGTCGGCGTTGAAGACGTATAGGAATGGTTTGGTGGTCAGCAGGTTCAGCTCCCGCAACACCGCGGCGTCCGCCCGCGCCCCGAACAGCGTCTGGCCGCCGTTCAGCACTTGCTGGGCGCTCACCGCAGCGTCATAGACCGGCCTGCGCTCCTTGTTGTTACGGGCTTCCTTCTCCAGCCTGGGCAGGGCCCGCTCGAGGGTCTGCAGGTCGGCCAGGATCAGCTCCGTCTCGACGACCTCGATGTCGGATTTGGGATCGACCTTGCCGGCCACATGTGTGACGTCGTCGTCGGAGAACACCCGGACCACCTGGCAGATGGCATCGCATTCACGGATGTGGGCCAGAAACTTGTTGCCCAGCCCGGCCCCCTCGGAGGCGCCCTTCACCAGGCCGGCGATGTCGACGAAGGTGACCGGAGCGGGGATGACGCGCTCGGCCCCGAACAGCTCGGCCAGCTTGGCCAGCCGCGGATCGGGTAACGACACCACGCCCTCGTTCGGCTCGATAGTGGCGAACGGATAGTTGGCCGCCACCACATTGTTGCGGGTCAACGCGTTGAAGAGGGTCGACTTGCCGACGTTGGGCAGGCCCACGATTCCCAGGCTCAGGCTCACGGGTTACCAAGTCTAGAGCGTGAGGCGAGGGCACCGGCTTGATCCAGTGGACGACCGGTCTGTGGCCGGTTCCGAGCCGGACACGCCAAGAACACGCCAGGAACAAGTCGTGGCTGGGTCAGTACCGAACACACACCACGGTCGCAGCCTCTAGGCCCCTACGGTCGGGCCGTCCCGGCCAAATCCAGGGCACGCCCAACCTTCGACCTGGTATATCCGCGTCTTTGTGTCCATTGCCGGTACGGTCTACATGTGTCAGCACAGCGGGCAAAGTCGACGGTGGAGGCTTCCCACCGCTCGATTCACCCCAATATTGCAGGTGTTCCGTGGTGGGCGGCGCTGCTCATTGCCACAACCGCGACCGCCATCGGGTACGCGATCGACGTCGGATCGGGTCACAAGGAGCTGTCCCACCTGTTCGCCGGCTGCTACATCGCCGGCTGTGTGGCGGCCGTGCTGGCCGTGCGTCAAGACGGCGTGTTCACCGGGGTGGTCCAACCACCGCTGATCCTGTTCTGCGCGGTGCCGGAGGCCTACTGGCTGTTCCACGGTGGCAAGATCGGCCATCTCAAAGACCTGCTGATCAACTGCGGTTATCCGCTGATCGAGCGGTTCCCGCTGATGCTGGGCACCGCGGCCGGGGTCCTGCTGATCGGGCTGCTGCGGTGGTATTTCGGCATGTCGTACCGACCGGCCGCGGCGGCGACCGGGTCCGCCGACCAGTCCACCGCGACCGCGTCCTTCGTCGCCGCCGTCGTGGCGAAACTGCAGTCGCTGCTGCGCCCCGGTTCCGGCCGCGAAGACGCCGAATGGGCGGCTTCCGCCGTGGGGCGGCGTACCCGCGCGTCCCGCAGCACCCAGCGGCCGGGCCGCACGACGCGCAGCGGCCGGTCCGCAACCCGCACCGGCCGGGCCGCTCCCCGGCACGCCCGACAACGGCTCGACGAGGCACCGGAGCCCACCGATCGCCCGCGGCGCCCACGCCGCGACTATGACACCGCCGAACCTCCCCGGCGGACCCGGCGGCGCCCCAGGCCGGACACCG
>JAQTVU010000178.1 GCA_028706695.1 Mycobacterium sp. | reverse complement strand
CCCGCCGCGGAGCGGCGCCCCCCAGCCGGGCGGTGGCCGGCCCGGCGGCGGCCGCTCCGATGGCGGCGGCGGCAACTACCGCGGCGGCGGCGTTGGCGCCGCGCCCGGCGGCGCCGGAGGTTTTCGTGGGCGTCCGGGCGCTGGCGGCGGCCGTCCCGGACAGCGCGGCGGCGCTGCCGGCGCATTCGGCCGCCCCGGCGGCGCGCCCCGGCGCGGCCGCAAGTCCAAGCGGCAGAAGCGCCAGGAATACGACTCGATGCAGGCGCCCGTCGTCGGAGGCGTGCGGCTGCCGCACGGCAACGGCGAGACCATCCGGTTGGCCCGCGGCGCGTCGCTGAGCGACTTCGCCGAGAAGATCGACGCCAACCCGGCGGTGCTGGTGCAGGCGTTGTTCAACCTCGGCGAGATGGTCACGGCCACGCAGTCGGTCGGCGACGAGACACTCGAGCTGCTGGGCGGCGAGATGAACTACAACGTGCAGGTCGTCAGCCCCGAGGACGAAGACCGCGAACTGCTGGAATCCTTCGACCTGACCTACGGCCAAGACCAAGGCGGCGAGGAAGACCTGCAGGTCCGTCCGCCCGTCGTGACCGTCATGGGCCACGTCGACCACGGTAAGACCCGGCTGCTGGACACGATCCGCCAGGCCAAAGTCCGCGAGGGCGAGGCCGGCGGCATCACCCAGCACATCGGCGCCTACCAGGTGGCCGTCCAGCACGACGGCAACCAACGGCCGATCACCTTCATCGACACCCCGGGTCACGAAGCGTTCACCGCCATGCGGGCCCGCGGCGCCAAGGCCACCGACATCGCGATCCTCGTGGTGGCCGCCGACGACGGCGTCATGCCCCAGACGGTGGAGGCGATCAACCACGCGCAGGCGGCCGATGTGCCGATCGTGGTGGCCGTCAACAAGATCGACGTGGAGGGCGCCGACCCGCAGAAGATCCGTGGGCAGCTCACCGAATACGGGTTGATTGCGGAGGAATTCGGTGGCGAGACGATGTTCGTCGACATCTCCGCCAAGCAGGGCACCAACATCGAGCAGCTGCTCGAGGCGGTGCTGCTGACCGCCGACGCCGCACTGGATCTGCGGGCCAACCCCGACATGGAGGCCCAGGGTGTGGCGATCGAGGCGCACCTGGACCGCGGTCGCGGCCCGGTCGCGACCGTGCTGGTGCAGCGCGGCACGCTGCGCGTCGGCGACTCGGTGGTCGCCGGCGACGCCTACGGCCGTGTCCGCCGCATGGTCGACGAGCACGGCGCGGACGTCGAGGAGGCGCTGCCGTCGCGGCCGGTGCAGGTCATCGGCTTCACCTCGGTGCCCGGTGCCGGTGACAACTTCCTGGTCGTCGACGAGGACCGCATCGCCCGTCAGATCGCCGACCGGCGCAGCGCGCGCAAGCGCAACGCCCTGGCGGCGCGCTCCCGTAAGCGGATCAGCCTGGAAGACCTGGACTCGGCGCTGAAGGAAACCAGCCAGCTCAACCTGATCCTCAAGGGCGACAACGCCGGTACCGTCGAGGCGCTCGAGGAGGCCCTGATGGGCATCCAGGTCGACGACGAGGTGGCGCTGCGCGTCATCGACCGCGGCGTCGGCGGTATCACCGAAACCAACGTCAACCTGGCGTCGGCCTCCGACGCGGTCATCATCGGTTTCAACGTGCGCGCCGAAGGCAAGGCGACGGAGCTGGCCAACCGCGAAGGCGTGGAGATCCGCTACTACACGGTCATCTACCAGGCGATCGACGACATTGAGAAGGCCCTGCGCGGCATGCTCAAGCCGATCTACGAGGAAGTGCAGCTCGGTCGCGCCGAGATCCGGGCCCTGTTCCGTTCCTCGAAGGTCGGCGTCATCGCCGGTTGCATGATCACTTCCGGTGTGGTGCGCCGCAACGCCAAGGCCCGGCTGTTGCGGGACAACATCGTGGTCACCGAGAACCTCTCGGTGCACTCGCTGCGCCGCGAGAAGGACGACGTAACCGAGGTCCGCGAGGGTTTCGAGTGCGGTATGACGCTGGGTTACTCCGATATCAAAGAGGGCGACATCATCGAGTCCTACGAGCTGGTCCAGAAGGAACGCACCTGACGACCACCGCCGCCGACGATGCAGAACGAAGTGATGAGGAGGAGGAGGCGGTGAATCGACCGCCGCCGACGATGCAGAACGAAGTGATGAGGAGGAGGCGGTGAATCGACATGTCTGATCCTGCCCGCGCGCGACGGCTGGCCAAACGGATCAACACGATCGTCGCCTCGGCGATCGAGTTCGAGATCAAGGATCCGGGGCTGGCCGGCGTGACGATCGTCGACACGAAGGTGACCGCCGACCTGCACGACGCCACCGTGTTCTATACGGTCATGGGACGGACCTTGGACGACGAGCCGGATTACGACGCTGCCGCGGCAGCGCTGGACCGGGCGAAGGGCGCCCTACGCACCAAGGTCGGGGCCGGCACCGGCGTGCGGTTCACGCCCACGCTGACCTTCGCCCGGGATACCACACCGGAGGCCGCGCACCGGATGGAAGAGCTGCTGGCGCGTGCCCGCGCCGCCGACGCCGATCTGGCGCGGGTTCGCATGGGCGCCAAGCCGGCCGGAGACCCCGACCCGTACCGGATCAGCGCGTCGACTGCGCAACCCCTTGATGAGGGCGTCGATGCCGACGACCAACTCGAACACTGAGCCGACCACCGGCGCGCGCGTGGACGCCACCGCCGCCGTCGGTTTGCTTGCGGAGGCGGCGACCGTCGCGATAGTTGCCCATGTCCATCCCGACGCCGACACGATCGGGGCCGGGCTGGCGTTGGCACTGGTGCTGGACGAGTGCGGCAAGCAGGTGGAGATCGGCTTCGCCGAACCCGCGATGCTGCCCGAATCGCTGGCGTCGTTGCCGGGCTGCTGGCTGCTAGTCAGCCCCGGCGCGATGCGCCGAGACGTCGATCTCGTTGTGACGGTTGACGTTCCGAGTGTCAAACGGCTCGGCGGGCTGGCCGACTTGGCCACGGCGGCGCCACAGCTGCTGGTCATCGACCACCACATTTCGAACGATTTGTTCGGCACCGCGAATTACGTTGATTTCCAAGCAGATTCGACGACGATGATGGTGGCCGAGCTGATCGACGTCTGGGGCAAGCCGATCGGCGCCCAAGTCGCGCACTGTCTCTACGCCGGCCTGGCGACCGACACCGGGTCGTTTCGCTGGGCCAGCGCCCGCGCGCTCCGGTTGGCGGCCCGGCTGGTGGAGGCCGGCGCGGACAACGCCGCGATCAGCCGGACGTTGCTGGACAGTCACCCGTTCGGGTGGCTGCCGCTGCTGTCGCGGGTGCTGGGCTCCGCGCGGTTGCTGCCCGACGCGGCCGGCGGCCGGGGGCTGGTCTACGTCGTGGTCGACCACCGCGACTGGAACAGTTCACGGGCCGAGGAAGTCGAGAGCATCGTCGACATCGTGCGGACCACGCAGCAGGCCGAGGTGGCCGCGGTGTTCAAGGAGGTCGAGCCGCGGCAGTGGTCGGTGTCGATGCGAGCCAAGACGGTGGATCTGACCGCGGTCGCGGCCGGGTTCGGCGGCGGTGGGCACCGGCTGGCCGTCGGATACTCGACGACTGGCCCGATCGACGAGGCGGTGGCGTCGCTGCGGGCGGTGTTGGGCTGACGCGTCAAAACGCCCAGCTTCCCGAGCGTTGCAGCACGAACCCGTGGTCGCCGCTGGTGGTGTCCAGGCACGCCACCAGATTGTCGGCTGCCACGGCGCACGTCACATTCAGGTACGACAACTTCTGGCCCGCAGCCAATAATTTGCCGCGATAGGGCGGGGCGGTCGGGTTACCATCGCATCCGCCGTAGGACATCCGGCTCAACGCGTAGCCGGGACCCTTGAAATTCACCGTTCCCACCACGCAGTCGCCCGGTCGGGGGCGGCCGCCGCCGGGAAAGAGAACGTCGTTCATTCCGGGCATGTCGCCGTCGCACTTGATGTCCTGCGACGGTTGCGGCGCGGGCGGCGGCCCGCCGTAGAAGTCGCACACCACGTTGTGTGGGGTGGAGAAGCTTATCCGGGGGGACATGCCCGCGCCTGCCGTGGTGAGGTAGCCGTCCGCGGGGACCGCGCTGAACTGGTCGAGGTTGGGGAAACCCGGCGGGGGCTGGGCGGCCGCGCGGGGTGCGGCCGCCGCGATCGAGACGGCCATCGCGGTGGCCGCTACCAACGCCAGGGCGCCGGGCACCCGCGCGGTGCGATCGACGACAGCACGCAACGACGCCTCCTGCGCTCCTGAACCACGCTCCTGAACGTGCTCTCAACCCATTGTGCGGTTGTTTGGATCGTATTGGCTTTTGTGGCTCCTGGCGATCACGGGCAGCGTTGACCAGCGCGCCCGCGCCGCTCCGGCTTGGTCGTCGCGGGCCACCGGGGGCGAGATCTGCGGACCTGCCGACTGCCCGTCCAGCTCCGTGAGGTCCAGCTCGCGTGGGAACACCGGGTCTACCCCGGTGGGATGACGACGTCGCCGTCCGGGAGGCGGACCTGTCGGCACCTATCGTCAAGTCATGGCGATGTTTGCGCTCAAGGAATGGGGCGCGGCCGTGCGCGCGCTGATGGACGGTCGTCAGCGGGTGCTGCTGCGCAAGGGCGGCATCGGCGAGAAGCGGTTCGAGTTGGCCGCCCGCGAGTTCCTGCTGTTCCCCACGGTCGCGCACAGCCATGCCGAGCGGGTCCGACCCGAGCATCAAGACCTGCTGCGGCCCGCGGCCGCCGACAGCACCGGCGACTTGCTGGTGCTGCGCGCCGCCGCCAAAGTCGTTGCCGCCCAGGACGTTAACCGTCCAGAGGGTCTTGCCTTGATCGAGGACCTGCACATCTGGACCGCCGAGTCGGTGCGCGCCGACCGGCTCGATTTCCGGCCCAAGCACAAACTGGCCGTGCTGGTGGTGTCGGTCCTCCCATTGGCCGAGCCGATACGCCTGCCCCGCACGCGCGAGTACGCGGGCTGCACCAGCTGGGTGCAGGTCCCGGTGACGCCGGCCGAGATCGTGCCGGGCCCGCCGGTGTGCGACGCGGCCGCGCTGGACCGCGTGGCGGCCCGGGTGCGCGCAGCTGTCGGCTGACAGACGGGCCGGCTCGATGCGCAGCCCCAGCCGGGAACCGCCGTAGCGCATGACGTGGCCGACTGCCGCCCGGTCGGCAGTGGCGACATGCGGAGACCTACGTAACTTTCCGTCACGGTCGTCGATCACCAGGCCGGCAAACTGTGACAGCGGCCAAATGTCAGCTCGCCGGTCGGCCGTGTTGATCGCAGCGCTTTATTTGCCGGTGACACAACTGCTTTCGCCGCTCCGGCACGATGAGACCTCTGCATCGGGTGAACGCCGCGAAAAACAGTGCGGCACAACCCATGTGGCCCGGCGTACAGCACGGGCCGCCGGCCAGGCCGGCTTCGGGATGCGATTCAGCGCGAACACGCGGGGCCGTGCGGATCCGCCGTTGCAAGTGAGCTGGGCCGTTGGTTACCCGCCGCTCGGCCGTCCTAGCAGCTCACCGCGTTAACGCCCGCCTTTTTGGGTACGTGGGTGCGGGGTTCGGCGGCTGGCGTCCACGCCCAGCCGGACATCCCCATCGGCGCCGGTCCGCAGTGGGCCGGCTTGTTTGCATCAGGAGAAATCATGTCCTTCATGACCACCCGGCCCGAGGCGTTGACGGCCGCGGCGAGTTCGCTGGAATCCCTCGGTTCGTCGATGGCCGCCCAGAACGCCGCCGCCGCGCCCACTACCAGCGTTGCCCCGGCCGCCGCCGACGAAGTATCCGCCCTGCAGGCGGCGCAGTTTTCCGCTTACGGTGCCTGGTATCAGCAGGTGAGCGCCCAGGCCACGGCGATCCATCAGGCGTTGGTGA
>JAQTVU010000177.1 GCA_028706695.1 Mycobacterium sp. | reverse complement strand
CCGCGCAGCTGCGGCGCATCAAACACGAGGTCGCCCATGAAGTCGTCGCCGAAGTCGCGGCACGGCCACGCAACGTGGTCGTGCTGGCCCCGGGCGCGATACCCAAGACACCGTCGGGAAAGCTGCGCCGCGCCTACGCGCTGTCGTTGGTCGTCTGAGCCGGTACCCGTCAGGTCGGCGACACCTACGTGGCGTACCGTCGACGGTGAGATCGGCGCGGTCAACACCCGGCAATCCGATTTCTCCGGTCGCCCTACCGTGGGCGGACCGGTGACGACATGAAGGAAGCTCCCATGGGCTATGCCATCCCGTATCGACAGCGGTGGCTCCGATGATACGTCGGTTCGGAGCCCGAGGCCTGACCAACCCCATTCGGGTATCGGTGTCCCGTGAACTCGGCCGCAACATCGACGGCGCGTGGTGGCCCCGCGCCGATCGCATCACCAACGAATTGCCACAGCTCATCGCGGTGCTGACCCCCATGCTTGGAGACATCGACACCATCAATGTCAACTGGCCTCCGCTGCAACGACCGCCCGACTTCAACTGGCCCGGCTGGGAGCACAAACGCCAGCACGTGATGACCGTCAGCGGTAAGGATGCGTTCGCCAACCTGCTGGTCGTCCCCTACGCGACGTACAGCGCGCTCGCCCTGATGGTGTTGCGCTGCGCGGCCAACCTCCCCATCGATGCCGCCGATCAGGGAAAGCCTGCCTTCGTGACGGCCTGCTCCATCCTGCGCGCCGCGCAGCACCAACGCGCAGCCTGCGCCACCGACCTGAATTGAGTTGGCTTACAACTCTTCCGGACCGGCACAGCCGGCTCGAAGTCGCCCATGGGTGTCCGAAACATCCGCTGGAAGCAAAGTTTTCGACGAATCGGCTCACTCCCCGGCGGGTCCACCTGTTGACCGGCGATTTGGCGTTCACGCTGACGCTGTGAGGCTTGCGGTCGGGCCGGCAGTGGTGTTCACGGTGCCGGCCGGAGGTGACACGCGGGATCGGCCGACCCGGCCGGATCGATCCGTCCCGGCGATGTCCCGATCCGGGTTGGTGCGGCCAGAAGCCGCAAGGCTGCTTGCTCGGGTCGCGCCCTGACAGGGTCGGCTTATTCCACGGCGCCGGCGAGGTAAGCGCTGCCAAAGACCGCCGTGACGATGGGCGGCAACACCGTCGTGCCGGCAAGGGCGGGGTTCCGCAAGGCAACGCAAATGTTCCTTTGTCTTCCTCCGCGCACTGAACAGACGTCGGCTGTTAATCGATTCACGCCTGCGGTTCCAAGTGCGGTAGCCGCACCGGCTCGGACGGCTCGCCGAGTCACATGTCCTGCCTGGAGTGGTCATGACGCAGGTTTTTCCCCGGTCAAATACCCTGCCACTCAACTTATTTGGATGTCGGCGGCGCATCTGGCAGCCGCGGGGCGTATCAGTCTTCCGCTGTCGGCGGCGCAGATTCGACGGTGGCCAGCTCGGTGAGGCCGCTGATGCTGAGAATGGGCATCAGCAGGGGGTGGGCGATGATGCGGATGTCATCGGCGCGGACGAACAAGGCGTTGATAGCGGCGCTGTCCAAATATTCCACGGCGCTGAGGTCGACGGTGAGCGTGCCGCCGTCACCGGCGGACTCGGCGGTGGCCGCATCAAGGGCATGGTTGAAAGCGTCAACGTTACTCAGATCGATTTCGCCTTCTGCGACCAGCACGAAATTTCCGTCGTTGCAACGCGCCGTGTCGAGACGCAGCGACGTGGGCATCAGGTGATCCCCGCGGAGAGGCGGACTGTGGTGCCGGCGGTGCTGGGGTCAATGGTGACTTCGCGCATGAGCTTTCGCATCAGGGCGATACCCCGGCCGCGGTGGGGGTCGAGTGCCGGTTGCGGAGGCTTCCAGCAGCCGGTATCGGTGATGGTCAGTTGCACTTGGTCGGCGAGCGCGGTCGCGCCCAGGCTGATCATGCCGTCCGGAGTGTTGCGGTGACCGTGCTCGATGGCGTTGGCGACGGCTTCACCTGCGGCGATGAGCACGTTCATCGTCTGATCCGGGTCCATTCGGACTCGATTCAACCAGCTGCGCAAGGCGGTGCGGGCGGGCGCGAGGTGGCTGGCGTCGGCGGGAAACTTCAGCTCCAGCGGGGCGGGATGACGGTAAAGCAGCAAGGCGACGTCATCATCGTACCCACTGCTTGGCGCGAGACGGGTCATGATCTGGTCGGCCAGATCTTCCAAAGTGGATCCGCGGCCGTCCCGGATGAGGGCAGCGACGCGGGAGATTCCGTTCTCGAATGGAACGCGGCGACGTTCGACCAGGCCATCGGTGTAGAGCACCAGAGTCGCGCGCGCCGGCACGATCACACGCGCTTCGGGGCGGTGCCAGTTGGCTCGGATTCCCAGCGCAATGGTATGGCCGTCGTCGAGCAACCGGGTGGTGCCGTCGGCGAGCACCAGGATGGGCGGCGGGTGTCCGGCGCTGGAGTACACCAGTTCACCGGTGTCGGGATTGAGCACCGCGCAGACGGCGGTGGTGCATTGCGCGCCGGGCAGCCGGGCGGCGAAGCGGTCCATCCCCGCGAGGGCGGCGCCGGGGCTGGGATTCTCGAACAACAGTGCGCGGCACGCGCTGCGCACCTGCCCCATCACGGTGGCTGCGGCCAGGCCATGACCGACACAGTCGCCGACGATCAACGCGATGCGCCCGTCCTCCAGCTCCACGACGTCGTACCAGTCACCGCCCACCTGTAGCGGCCGACTGGCGGCCTGGTAGCGCACCTCGAAACCCTGCGGCAGATGCGCAGGCCCGAGGATCGCGTGCTGCAGCGCCAGGGCGGTTTCGCGCTGCTGGTCGACCTGATGCACCCGCTGCAGTCCCTGGCCGAGGCGCCCGGCCAGCACGGCCAGCAACGTCTGGTCCTCGAGGGTGAACGGCCGTTGCTCGGCCAGATCGATCCAGAACACGAGCACGCCTTCGGGATGCTGTAGCGCGATGCCCGCCGTCCCGGGTTCCGTGGCATGGGGGACGAGCAGGTCACCGTCGCGCAACGAAGTGAGCGTCTGCCGTGTCTGAGGCGGCAAATCGAACCACCGAGCCGGCTCGCCGACGGAGACCACCTGCGGCACGCTGTAGGCGGTTCCGGTCAAGGAGTCGCGGGCCGGGAAGGTGACGGCCAGGACGCGGCGCGCTCGCCATAGCCGATGCAGTTCCTTAGCTACGACGCGCAGCGCGTCATCGACGGTGTCCGCCTGGGCGAGCTCCTGGTTGAGCGCGTGTTCGCGGCCGGCCGCAAGCGCCAGCGTGATGGCGGCGTGCCGGGCGAAGTCGCTGACGAGCTGAAGAGCGTCACTGCCGAACGGCGGCTGCTGCGGATGGCGGGCGACGGCGATCACACCGAGCACCGTGCCGTCGGCAATCAGCGGCATGACGATCGCCGAGCGATCACCGACATCGGTGAAACCCTCGATCGGGTATGCAAAGGAATCGGTGATTACCGGCACGCCGCCGCGCGCGACACCGCCCGTGGTGGATCCGTCCATCGGCACGTGGCGACCGATCACCTCCGAGGCGTATCGGCCCGCCGTCGCGGCCACGACCAGGGTGTCGACTTCGTCGGCGGACAGATCGGGCTCGCTGGGAACCAGCAAAATCGCCTGCTCGGCGTCGGCCAATTCCAGCGCCCGGTTCACGATGAGCTGCAACGGCCGGGTCTGCGGGTCGCCGGACAGCAGCGCGGCGGTGATCTCCCGACTGGCCTTCGTCCATTTCGCCGATTCGCGTTCGCGCTCGAACAGCCGCGCGTTGTCGATGGCGGCCGCGGCCGCCGTGGCCAGGGCCCGTACGGCGCCTTCCTGCCAGTCGGAAAACACCCGGCCGGGCCGGTCGTCGGCCACGTAGAGGGTCCCGAAGTCGGCCGCCCGCACGGTGATCGGTATCCCCAGCAGCGCCCGCATCGGCGGATCGCACGTGACCAGCCCGACGGTCTGCGGGTGCGCGTTCAAGTCGTCGACGCGGATGCCCTCGCCTACCGGTAGGTCGGCGAGCCGCCGTGCGGTCTCGTCGTCGATCCCGTTTCGGACAAAAGAAACCAGGCCACCGTCGGGCGCGCGGATTCCCAACGCTCCGTAGCGAGCACCGGTGAGCTCCATCGCCGCACCGACGATTCGACGCAGTGCCGCATCCAGGTCGAGATCGGAACCGATTTCGACGATGACGCGAGCGAGTTCTGCCATCTGGTCGCGGGCTGCCAGCAGCTCGTCAAGCTGTTCATGCGTCCGGCCCGCCGGCTCCCGCCGACCGTGCGGGCTCGACACGGAATCCCCCGGGTCGTCGCCCATGTGTACAAACCTAATCGTCAGCTTCAGGCAGCCTTCGGTTCGGGGCCACTTCGGGCGCGGTTGGGACAGATGGCGCTCGGTTGCCACCAGGGTCGCTCAGGGTCAATGCCGGGAAGTTAAGGGTGTGGCTTTTGAGTCAAGTGCGACATGCGGGATGTTTGGGGCTGTTGCGGTGAGGTAGTTGCGGCTCCTGGTAGAACGACGATCGCCAAGATCACGTTTTACCGAGGAGCCGCGATGGGGAATTCTGCCATGCTCGTCGAGCCCGGGGCGGGGCGTGATGCCCGCGGCGCGCTGAGGCGGGTTGTCGAGACCGTGACCAGGACGATCACCGTCGCGGCTGGCGTGTCCGCGCCTGGGCACCTGGGTGAGCTGACCCGGCAGGTGCCGTTCGAGTTGGTGGATTCGGTGGTGGAGCAGACCCGGGCCACCGAGCGGCGGTTGCGGGAGCTGCCGTCGCGGGTGGGGGTGTATTTCGTTTTGGCGCTGGGCCTGTACCCCGGGTTGGGATACCGCAAGGTGTCGGGACAAGCTGACCCGCGCCCTGGGTCCGGGATCGGCGTCGCCCTCGACCACGGCGCTGCGCGCCCTGCGGCGGCGCCTGGGCCCGGGGCCGGTGCGGGCGCTGTTCGAGGTGCTGGCCGGGCCGCTGGCCGCGCCGCGCACACCCGGGGTGCGGTTCGGCCGGTACCAGACGGTGGCCTTCGACGGCTGTGTGTCGACCAAAGTCCCCGACACCGCGGCGAACCGGTCCTGGCTGGGCAAGCTGAACGCCGCGCGCGGGGTCACCGGGTATCCGGTGGTAGAGCTGATGACGCTGGCCGAGACCGGCACTCGCGCCCTGCTCGGCGCGGTGTTCGGGCCGCCGGCGACCGGGGAGACCGACTACGCGCGCAGACTGCTGCACCTGCTCGACGACACCATGCTGGTGCTGTGCGACCGTGGCTTCGACGCCGGCGAGTTCCTCACCGAGGTGGCCGACACCGGCGCCGCGTTGCCGACCCGGCTGTGCGCCACCCGCCGCCTGCCGGTGCTGACCCGCCTGCGCGACGGCTCCTACCTGTCCACCATCGCCGCCACATCGAAGACACTGACGGTGCGGATCATCACCGCCGAGGTCACCGTCATCTGCGCCGACGGCACCCGCTACACCGCGACCTACCGGCTGGCCACCACCTTGTGCGATGCGCGCCGGTATCCCGCCGCGACGCTGATCGCGCTCTATCACCAACGGTGGGAACACGAGATCGCCTACCTGGCGCTGCGGCACACCCTCTGCCAACACCGGGTGCTGCGATCCGGCGACCCCGACGGGCTGCAACAGGAAATGTGGGGTCTGCTCGCGCTCTACCAAGCGCTGCGCATCGCCATGCTGGAGGCGATCGAATCCGTCCCCGGCACCGACCCCGACCGGGCCAGCTTCACCACCGCCCTGGAAACAGCCCAAGACCAGCTCGTCACTGCCGCAAACATCATCCCCGACGACGTCGACCTCATCGGTGACATCGGCCGCGCCGTCCTCAACGACCTGCTCCCGCCCCGACGGCCCCGCACCAGCGTCCGCAAGGTCA
>JAQTVU010000176.1 GCA_028706695.1 Mycobacterium sp. | reverse complement strand
CACGGTCCGGTTTCGGCTGATATTCGGCATCACAGGGCTACATCGCGGTCTCCTGTCCATTCGGCCAGCAACGTGGCCAACTCGGCCACGTCCGGCAATTCCTGCGGGGTGACGGTGACGCCGGTACGCACGTAGTAGAAGGCGGTGCGAACCGAGGATGCGGGCACCCCGGACAATGCAGCCCACGCCAACCGATACACGGCGAGCTGGACGGCGGCCCGGCGCAGGGCCTCCGGCCCGCGCGGCGGCTCACCGGTTTTCCAGTCCACCACGGTGGCGCCGCCGTCGGAATCGGCGAAGACCGCATCAATGCGACCGCGCACGAGGGTATCGCCGATCGACGTCTCGAATGGCACCTCGACCGCCACAGGTGTGCGGGCCGCCCACGGCGACGCGGCGAAGGCACTTTGCAACGCCGCCAATTCCCGGGCGTGGCCGACCTCGGCGTCGGCTGCGCCCGGCAAATCCGCGAGATCGAACAACAACTCGGCACCGTAGTATTTCTGCACCCAGTCATGAAACGCATTGCCCAACGACGCATTCGGTTCGGGCCGGGAGGGGAGCCGATGCAGCAAGCGCCGCGCGGCGCCGTCGGGGTCACCCGCCAGGTCGACCAGGCCGCTGACCGACAACTGAGGGGGCAGCCCCCGGGCGGGCGGGCGCATCGAGCGTTTGCGCTCGGCCAGCAGCGCATCGACGTCGGCGGCCCAGCCCTCGATGTCGACCTCGGCCGTGGCGGTGCCGCCCGCCATCGCGTCCCTGACCAGCGCGGCCCCGCGTTCCACGTCGCCGCGCCGCGCCGCCAGCGGGTCGGCGGGCCATACCGCTTCGACAGCTTTGTCCCGCAACGGGTTAGGCTCACCGTCGGCCGGGGCCGGGGCCCACTGCTCCACCACCCCGCAGGGTTCGCCGGCGGCGGCCGAACGATCGATCACGTCCTTGAGTTCGCACAGGAACTCCGAGGGGCCGCGCGGTTGGATCCCGGTCGAGGCCCAGTGGTGCCCGGAAACCAAGAGCGTCTCCTGTGCCCGCGTGATCGCGACGTACAGTAAGCGGCGCTCCTCGTCGAAACGCCGCTGCTCGAGCTGGCGTCGGTGCTCGGAGATCTTGTCCGAGAGTTGTTTTCGGTTGGTGACGGCTGAGACGTCCAGCACCGGGATGCCCAGCGTGCCGGCCGAGGCGCGGTCGCCGCGCAGTAGCGGCGGCAGTTCGGCGGCGTCGGTGAGCCAGGAGCTCCTCGACGCGGCGGAAGGAAAGGTTCCGCCCGACAGATGTGCCACCGCCACCACCTGCCACTCCAGGCCCTTAGCGGAATGCACAGTAAGCACCTGGACCCGGTCCCGCGCAACCGCCACCGGGGCGGGTGACAAGCCGTTCTCGACCGACTCGGCCACATCTAGGAAGGCCAGCAGGCCTATCACCGTCGCCCACGCATCTGCCGCACCCGCGCGTTCGGCGTAGCCGGCCACCACGTCGGCGAACGCGTCGAGGTGTTCGGCTCCCGTCCAGCCCGCCGCGACCCCGGCCGCGGCCCGCGCTTCACAATCGATTCCCAGCACGCGGCGGACCTCGGCGACCAAGTCGGGCAGCGAGTGACCGAGGTGGCCGCGTAGCGCGCGCAGTTCGGCGGCCAGGGCGGTGATGCGCCGATATCCGGTGGTGGAATACAAATCGGCCGGGCCGGGGTCACTGATCGCATCGGCCAGGCAGGCGGTGTCGGCGTCGGGACCGGCCGCCCTCGCGATCGACTCCGGCGAAAGGGGCTCACCCGCCGGGGTCCGGCTGAGCGCCAGGGCGCGCTGCCACAGGGCGGCGATATCCCGACCGCCGAGACGCCATCGCGGGCCGGTCAGCACCCGCATCGCCGCCGCGCCCGCCGTCGGGTCAGCGACCAGCCGCAGCATCGCCACCACATCGGCAACCTCGGGAATCGACAACAATCCAGCCAGCCCCACCACTTCGACCGGAATCCCGCGTGCGCGAAGGGCGTCGGCGATGGGGGCCGCATCGGCGTTGCGCCGCACCAGCACCGCGGCGGTCGGCGGGCTGACGCCCAAAGCTTCTGCTCGCCGGTAAAGCTCGCAGAGGTGGTCGGCGATCCACCCGCGTTCGGTCCCCACATCGGCTAGCAACGCACAGCGGACGGTACCGGGCGGGGCGTCCGGGCGCGGGCGCAGCGCATGCACCGCCACCGATCGTCGCCGCGCCTCCGCCGAGATGGCGTTGGCCACCTGCAGCGCGTGCGGCGGGTTGCGCCAGCTGGTCCGCAACTGCAGGGTCGGGGCGGGGCTGCCGTCGGACCGGGGGAAGTCCGTGGTGAACCGCGGCAGATTGGTCGCCGAGGCGCCGCGCCAGCCGTAGATCGACTGGATGGGGTCGCCGACGGCCGTCAGCGCGAGCCCGTCATCGACGCCGCCGCCGAACAGCGCCGACAAAGCCACGCGCTGGGCGTGCCCGGTGTCCTGGTATTCGTCGAGCAGAACGACCCGATACCGGGTGCGCAGGTCCAGACCGATCTGCGGGAACCCCGCGGCCAGCCGCGCGGCGGACGCCATCTGCACACCGAAATCCATCACCTTCGCGGCGCGCATCCGCTCCTGCAGCGCATCCAGAAGCGGCACCAATTCCGCGCGCTCCGTCTGGGCGGCCAGCAGCCGCAGCAACCACTGGCCGGGCCCGCGGTCGCGCTGGTGGGGACCCGCCGGTAGCGCGTGAATCAGCCGTTCCAGCTCCACGTGGGTGTCGCGCAGCTGCCGGGTATCGACGAGGTGCTCGGTCAATTGACCCCACAGCCGCAACACCATCGAGGTGACCGCGGCCGGGGTTCTGTCGATGGCCAGTTCCCCGCGGTAGCCGTTGACCACGTCGAAAGCCAGCTGCCACAACTCGGATTCGCTGAGCAACCGGGTGTCGGGCTCGACGGGCAGCAACAGCCCGTAGTCACGCAGCAGTGAGCCGGCGAAGGCATGGTAGGTGCTCACCACAGGGTTGCCCCCGGCCGCCACCGTCGTGCCGCCGACATCCAGGCCGACGCCGGACAACCGGGCCAGCCTGGTCCGGACCCGGCGCAGCAACTGGCCGGCGGCCTTGCGGGTGAAGGTCAAGCCCAGCACCTGCCCCGGTTCGGCGTAGCCGTTGGCGACGAGCCACACCACCCGTGCGGCCATCGTCTCCGTTTTGCCGGCGCCGGCCCCGGCGATGACGACCAACGGGCCCGGCGGCGCGGCGATGACCGCGGCCTGCTCATCGGTGGGAGGGAAAACCCCGAGGGCACGAGCCAAGTCGGCGGGGCTGTAGCGCGGTTTCACGGCGTCGCGTCCACCGCGTGGGCAGGACAGCACGGCCGCAGCGGGCAGTGGGTGCAACCGTCGTTGCGGCGGGCGATGAACCGCGGCCCGGCCGTCGCCTCGGCCGCCCGCCGGACGCGGCTCCGCCATTCGTCGAAGTCGGCCGGGGTCAGCGGGTCCTGCTCGCGTTCGGTGGCACCGCCGGCCCCGGTCTTGCCGATGTAGACCAGGCGGGCGCCGCCGGGCTCCTCGGCGTCGGGCCCGGTCGAGACCATGCCCTCGGCCACTGCCAGCTGATACATCGCCAGCTGGGCGTGTTGCTGAGCGTCGTCCTTGCTGACCGGTGTTTTGCCGGTTTTGATGTCGACGACCACCAGCCGGCCACCTCCGTCGCGTTCCAGCCGATCGACGCGACCACGCAGCCGAGTCTCCCCGCCGGCCTCGCGAAGTTCCAGGATCCCGTCGAGCACGATCTCGACGCCGACCTCGGTCAGCTCCCCACGGGTCCGGGCCCGCCACTCGACGAACGCCTCCAGCATGGCGCGGTGGCGGGCCAATTCGTTGGCCGAATGCCATTGGGCCTCGAAGGGCAGATGCCGCCAGGCCCGCTCCAGCCCGCCCAGCAGCTGCGATTCGCTGACGTTGGGTTCGGCGACCAGCGCGTGCAGCACCGAGCCGATCGTGGACCGCAGGTCGCGCGGGTTGGTTCCGCCGTGTTTTTCGGCCAGCCAGCGCAGCGGGCAGTCGTTGAGTGTCTGCAGGGTCGACGGGGTCAATGTGACGGGATCGTCGCCGCCGCGCAGCGGTTCGTCGGTGCTGACCGGAGTCAGACCGTACCAGGCGGCCGGGTCGGCGCCCGGCACACCGGCTTGCGCCAACCGGGCCAATTGCCGGGCCGCATGACCACGGGCGGCGTCGTCCACGGCACCGGCGGGCGCGCACACGACACCGCGCAACCGGCCCACCAGCGCCGCCGCGGACAGCACCCGAGGCGCCGCGACGGGCTGCGCCGCAACGGCGTCCCCGTCACCGCCGGCCAGCCCCGCGATCTCGGAGAAGAATGCCGACGGCAGCGCGGCCTCGCCGCCCGGCCCGCCCGTGTCGCTGTCGACGGCGGTGACCAGCAACCGGCGCCGCGCCCGCCCCATCGCCGCCACCAGCAACCTGCGCTCCTCGGCGACCAGCGGCGCGCGTACCGAGGCGTCCTTGGTGACGCCGTCCAGGGCGTCGAGTAGCCGCTGGGTGCTCAACACGCCGCCGCGCGGAACAGTGTTGGGCCACAACCCTTCCTGTAGCCCGGCGATGACCACCAGATCCCATTCGTGGCCCAGCGCAGCGTGCGCGCTGAGCACCCTGACCTGCTCGGCCGTCCACACCGGCTCGGAGCTGACACCGGGCAGCTGCAGCGCCGTGAGGTGCTCGAGGAGTCCGCGCAGCGACGCCCCCGACGTGCGAGACACGTAGTCGTCGGTGATGTCGAACAGCGCCGTGACCGCCGCGAGGTCCCGGGTGGCCTGGGCCCCGGCGGAACCGCCGCGTTCGCAGGCCGCCAGCCACCGACGCTGCAGACCGGATCGGTGCCAGGCGGCCCACAGGGTGTAGCGCGGGTCCTGGCCGCGGCGGTGACAGCGCGCGGCCGCGTCCAGCACCGCTCGCAGCCGCTGCACTGCGCGAGCATGCGCGGCGACCACCGGCGCGTCACCGGTCAGAAGTTCGACCAGCAGATCGCCGGAACCGCCCGGCGGACGATCGCGGTGAGCGCGTTGCAGCGTGCGACGCAGTTGCCGCAGTGACACCGGGTCCAGGCGACCGATGGGCCCGGTCAGCAACGCCAGCGCGCGCTCGCCGTCGAGGCCCTCGGCCGTGGCCGCCAACACCGTGAGCAGCGCTCGAGCGGCGGGCTGTTCCGATAGCGGCCCGGTGGACGCGGGTGCGGCCACCGGAACCCCGGCGGCAGCCAACGCCCGCGACAACCCCACCCCGGCGCGCGGCACCGACCGCACGATGACCGCCATGTGCGACCATGGCACGCCATCGAGGAGGTGCGCGCGCCGTAGCGCGTCGGCGATCATGGCCGCCTCCGCATGCGCGGACGCGGCCAGCCGCACCGTAACCGACCCATCGTCCGTCCCGGTGCCGTCGATTCGCCTGCCGGCGCTGCTGCCCGGTAGCCGACAGGCGATGCCGCTGACCGCGCGGGCCACCGCCGGGGCGCAGCGATACGACGCCGTCAGCAACACCGAGGGCGAATCGCCGGCCAGCAGCCCGGCGGGCGCACCGCCGCGGAACCCGAACACCGCCTGATTGGGGTCACCTGCGACCAGCACCCGCTCGCAGCCCACCGCAAGCACCCGAACCAGGCCAGCCGCCTGCGGATCAAGTTGTTGCACGTCGTCGACCAGCAAGACGCGGATCCGGGCGCGTTCGGCGGCCAGCAACTCGGGGTCGACCGCAAACGCCTCCAGGGCGGCGCCCACCAGCTCGGCGGCTCCCAGCGCCGGCGCCGTCGCCTGCGGCGCCGCCGTCCCGACCGCTGCGCGCAGCAACATCACCTGCTCGTACTGCCGCGCGAATTGCCCGGCGGCGACCCATTCGGGGCGACGGCACCG
>JAQTVU010000175.1 GCA_028706695.1 Mycobacterium sp. | reverse complement strand
TCTGGCCGACCATGCGATCACCGACGCGCTGGGGTGGGGCACCGACGTGCCCGCACCGCGCCCGATCGCGCTGGGGCTGTTCAACGCGATTCCCGAGGGTCCGCCGCTGACGGCGCCGGATATTCCCAATGCCGGTGCGCCGGCTGGGTTCCCGGTGCCGGCGCCGATCGGCGGGGTGGTGGTGTCATACGCCCTGGACCAAAGCTCGCCGCGGGCCGTGCGCTACTACGCGGTGTTGCCGGACGGCCTGCAGCCCATCTCGCCGGTGGTCGCCGCGATCCTGCGCAACACCAATGCCTATGGGTTGGATCAACCGCCACGGCTGGGCGCGGACCAGGTCGCCAAGCTGCCGGTGTCGCGGCTGCTGGACACCACGCGCTATCCGGGCCGGCCGGTCGGGATCGTCGACGCCGCAACGGCGCCCGTCACCTGCGTGTACTGGAGCAAGCCGGCCGGAGCCGCCAGCAGTTCGCTGAGCCTTTTGTCGGGTTCGGCGCTGCCGCTGCCCGACGGGATGCGCACCGTCAATCTGGTCGGCGGAGCCTCACCGGCGGGCGGGACGGCCACCAGCGTCGCGCTGGCGCCGGGTCGCGGCTACTTCACCCAGAGCGTGGGCGGTGCCGCGGCCGCGCCGGCCAACGGGTCGCTGTTCTGGATATCCGACACCGGGGTGCGCTACGGCATCGACAACGAGACCGAGCGCGGCTCCGGCGCCGGGGCCGACAAAACCGTCGCGGCGCTCGGGTTGACCGCTCCTCCGACGCCGGTCCCGTGGTCGATGCTGTCGCTGTTCGCGCCCGGGCCGACGCTGTCGCGCGCCGACGCGCTGCTGGCACACGACGGACTGGCGCCGGACGCCGGGCCGGGCCGCCCTGCGGCGGCAGAAGGGAGTCCGAGATGAGCCGGTTGATCTTCGAGGCGCGCCGGCGGATCACGCCGCCGAGCACCCGCAAGGGCACCATCGCCATCGAGCCGCCGCCTGAGCTGCCCCGCGTGATTCCGCCGTCGCTGCTGCGGCGCGCGATGCCATATCTGATCGTGATCCTGATCGTCGGAATGGTCGTCGCGATGGTGGCCACCGGAATGCGGCTGATCTCGCCGCAGACGCTGTTCTTCCCGTTCGTGCTGCTGCTGGCGGCGACGGCGCTGTATCGGGGCAACGACAACAAGATGCGCACCGAGGAGGTCGACGCCGAGCGCGCCGACTACCTGCGCTACCTGTCGGTGGTGCGGGACAACATCCGGACCCAGGCCGCCCAGCAGCGGTCGGCCGCGCAGTGGTCCCATCCCGACCCGGCGGCGCTGGCCACCGTGCCGGGATCGCGCCGGCAATGGGAGCGCGACCCGGACGACCCCGACTTCCTGGTGGTGCGGGCCGGCCGCCACCACGCGGCCCTGGACACCGCGCTGCGGGTCCAGGACACCGCCGACGAGATAGACCTGGAGCCGGTGTCGCACAGCGCGTTGCGCAGCCTGCTGGACACCCAGCGCATCGTGCGGGACGTGCCGGCGGGAATCGACTTGACGAAGGTCTCGCGAATCACCGTGCTAGGCGAACAGGAGGAGGTGCGTGCGGCGCTGCGCGCCTGGATCGCTCAGGCCGTCACCTGGCACGACCCGACGGTGCTGGGCGTGGCGCTGGCCGCCCGCGACCTGGAAGGCGGCGCCTGGTCGTGGCTGAAGTGGTTACCCCACGTCGACATTCCCGGCGAGCTCGACGGCGTCGGGTCGGCCCGCTTGCTGTCGCCCAACCCCGACGAGCTGGTCACGGTGCTGGGACCGGCGTTCGCCGACCGCCCGGCGTTCACCGGCGGGCCCGCGGCCACGCTGCGGCACCTGCTGATCGTCGTCGACGACCCCGACTGTGACTTGGACGCGTCGGCGCTGGGCATGGGCCGGGCCGGGGTCACCGTCGTGCACCGCAGCGCCACACCGCCGCACCGCGAGCAGTATTCGGATCCGGAGAAGCCCATCCTGCGCATCGCCGGCGGCGCCATCGAGCGCTGGCAGACCGGCGGCTGGCAGCCCTACATCGACCACGCCGACCGGCTCGCCGCGGGGGAGGCCGCCCACCTGGCGCGTCAGCTCTCCCGCTGGGACTCCAACCCGACGCACACCGGGCTGCGCTCGGCGGCGACCCGCGGCGCCAGTTTCACCACGCTGCTGGGCATTGGCGACGCCTCGCAACTCGACGTGGCCGCGCTGTGGGCGCGGCGCCGCCGTGACGACGAGCTGCGCGTGCCGATCGGTGTCACCGCGACCGGCGAGCCGCTGATGTTCGACCTCAAGGACGAAGCCGAGGGCGGCATGGGCCCGCACGGCCTGATGATCGGCATGACCGGCTCGGGCAAGTCGCAGACCCTGATGTCGATCCTGTTGTCGCTGTTGACGACTCACTCGGCCGAACGGCTGATCGTCATCTACGCCGACTTCAAGGGCGAGGCCGGCGCCGACAGCTTCCGCAACTTCCCGCAGGTGGTCGCGGTGATCTCCAACATGGCCGAGAAGAAGTCGCTGGCCGACCGGTTCGCCGACACGCTGCGCGGTGAGGTGACCCGCCGCGAGACGCTGCTGCGCGAGGCCGGCCGCCGGGTGCAGGGCAGCGCGTTCAACTCGGTCGCGGAGTACGAGAACGCCCAGGACTCCGGGGCCGCCGGGCAGGACCTGCCGCCGATCCCGACGCTGTTCGTGGTCGCCGACGAGTTCACCCTGATGCTGGCCGATCACCCCGAATACGCGGAACTGTTCGACTACGTCGCGCGCAAGGGCCGCTCGTTCCGCATCCACATCCTCTTCGCGTCCCAGACGCTGGACGTCGGCAAGATCAAGGACATCGACAAGAACACCTCCTACCGCATCGGGCTGAAGGTGGCCAGCCCCAGCGTTTCTCGCCAGATCATCGGGGTGGAGGACGCCTACCACATCGAGTCCGGCAAGGAGCACAAGGGCGTGGGTTTCCTGGTGCCCGCCCCCGGCGCCACGCCGATCAAGTTCCGCGCCACCTACGTCGACGGCATCTACGAGCCGCCGCAGAAGGCCAAAACCCTGGTGGTGCATCCCGCCCCGGAGCCCCAGCTGTTCACCGCCGGGCGGGTGGAGCCGGATCTGGACACGGTGATCTGCACCGGCGAGGAGGAGGAGATCGCCGGGCCGTCACGCAAACTGATCGCCACCATCGGCGAACAGCTGGCCCGCTACGGGCCGCGCGCGCCGCAGCTGTGGCTGCCGCCGCTGGACGAACCGACTCCCCTCACCGCGGTGCTGGCCCGCGCCGGGGTGCCGCCACGGCAGTGGCGCTGGCCCCTCGGCGAGATCGACAAGCCGTTCGAGATGCGCCGCGACCCGCTGATCTTCGACGCCACGTCGTCGGCCGGCAACATGGTGATCCACGGCGGCCCCAAGTCGGGCAAATCGACTGCCCTGCAGACGTTCATCATGTCGGCGGCCGCCCTGCACTCGCCGCGCGAGGTCACCTTCTACTGCCTGGACTACGGCGGTGGGCAGCTGCGGGCGCTGCAAGACCTGGCCCACGTCGGCAGCGTCGCGTCGGCGCTGGAGCCCGAACGCATCCGCCGCACATTCGGCGAGCTCGAGCAGCTGCTGCGGTCCCGGCAGCGGCGGGAGGTGTTCCGCGACCGGTACGGTGCGGCCCCCGACGACGGCTTCGGCGAGGTGTTCCTGCTCATCGACAACCTCTACGCGTTCGGCCGGGACAACACCGACCAGTTCAACACCCGTAACCCGTTGCTGGGCAAGGTGACCGAGCTGGTCAACGTCGGGCTGGCGTACGGCATCCACGTGATCATCACCACCCCGAGCTGGCTGGAGGTGCCGCTGCCGATGCGTGACGGCCTTGGGCTGCGGCTCGAGCTGCGGCTGCACGACGCCCGGGACAGCAATGTGCGGGTGGTGGGGGCGCTGCGCAGGCCGGCCGACGCCGTGCCGCAGGACCAGCCGGGCCGCGGGTTGACCATGGCCGCCGAGCACTTCCTGTTCGCCGCCCCGGAGTTGAGCCAGATCGCCGCCCTCAACGCCCGCTACCCCGGCATGGCCGCGCCGCCGGTACGGCTGCTGCCCACCAACCTCCCGCCCGGTGCCGTCGGGGCGCTCTACCGCGGCCCGGAGCGAATCGTCGTCGGGCAGCGGGAAGAGGACCTGGCGCCGGTGGTGCTCGACTTCGCCGAAAACCCGTTGCTGATGGTGTTCGGCGACAGCAAGTCCGGAAAGACCACGCTGCTGCGGCACCTGATCCGCACCATCCGCGACCACTCCAGCGCGGACGAAGTGGCGTTCACCGTGCTGGACCGGCGGCTGCAGCTCGTCGACGAGCCGTTGTTCCCCGACAACGAATACACCGCCAACATCGACCGCATCTTCCCGGCGATGCTGGGCCTGTCCAACCTGATCGAGTCGCGCCGCCCACCGGCGGGCCTGTCGGCGGCCGAGCTGGCCCGGTGGGCCCACCACGGCCGGACCCATTACCTGATCATCGACGACGTCGACCAGGTGCCGGATGCGCCGGCGGTCAGCGGCCCCTATGTCGGGCAGCGGCCCTGGACGCCGCTGCTGGGCCAGCTCTCGCAGGCCGCCGACCTGGGATTGCGGGTGATCGTCACGGCACGCGCCAGCGGGTCGGGGCACGCGCTGATGACCAACCCGCTGCTGCGGCGCTTCAACGACCTGCAGGCGACCACGTTGATGCTCGCGGGCAATCCGCAAGACAGCGGCAAGATCCGCGGCCAACGGTTCGGCCGGTTGCCGGCCGGACGGGCGATTCTGTTGGGCGACGGCGACGGTCCGACGTACGTGCAACTGATCAATCCCTTGGCGGAGGAGCCGGTGCTGGTGAGTAAAACGGGACAGGAGGAGTTGTGATGGCGTTACGGGTGGTTCCCGAAGGTCTGGCCGCCACGAGCGCGGCGGTGGAGGCGCTGACGGCGCGGCTGGCGGCCGCGCACGCGGCCGCGGCCCCGGCTATCACCGCGGTGGTGCCGCCGGCGGTCGATCCGGTGTCGCTGCAGACGGCCGCCGGGTTCAGCGCCCAGGGCCAGGAGCATGTCACCGTCGCCGCCCAGGGTGTCGAGGAGCTGGGCCGTGCCGGGATGGGTGTGGGATGGGCCGGCGAAAGCTACGCCGCGGCTGACACCGCGGCGGCGGCCACCTACGGGGTCATGGGCGGCTGAGCATGAGCGCGCCCATCTGGATGGCTGCACCGCCGGAAGTGCATTCGGCGGCCCTGAGCACCGGGCCGGGACCGGGGGCGCTGTTGGCGGCCGCCGGCGCCTGGACCTCGCTGAGCGCCGAATACGCTTCGGTCGCAGCCGAACTGGATGGGTTGATCTCCGCCGTGCAGGCGGTGGCATGGCAGGGGTCGAGCGCCGAGCGGTATGCCGCGGCGCACCTGCCGTACCTGGCGTGGCTGCAGCAGGCCAGCGTCGACGGCGCGGGGGTGGCCGCGCAGCACGACGCCGCGGCGATGGCCTACGCCGGCGCGCTGGCGGCGATGCCGACCCTGGCGGAGCTGGGGGCCAACCACATGCTGCACGGGCTGCTGAGCGCGACGAATTTCTTCGGGATCAACACGATTCCGATCGCGCTCAACGAGGCCGACTACGCGCGGATGTGGGCGCAGGCCGCCACCGTGATGGGCGCCTACCAGGCGGCCTCCGGTACCGCGTTGGCGTCCGCGCCGCGGTCCGCGCCCGCGCCGTCGATCGTGAAGACCGACGGCGGTAACGGCGCGGCCGCCGGCGCTGCCGCCCGGGGCGGTGCGACAGCCACTGCCGTGCGGTCGGGTTCGTCGCTCAACCTGTCCGACCTGTTGTCTCAGCTGCTGTCGGAGTACACCGATTTCTACGGCGGCATGTTCCAGGAGCTGGCCACGTTCTTCTCCGACCCTGTTGGGAACTCGGT
>JAQTVU010000174.1 GCA_028706695.1 Mycobacterium sp. | reverse complement strand
GGGGTCCAGGGCCAGCAGCCGCTGCGCGGCGGTCGCCGAGCCGCTCATCGTGGTGTAGACGATCGCCAGCGCGCCCTGCAGGGGGTCCAGGCCGCCGACGGCCCCAACCCGCCCCGCCGCGACGGCAAGGTGCGGTTGCGGGCCGACATCGTCCCAGCAGGTGGCCGGCCAGACGCGTCGCGCCAGCCGCACCAATCCCCTGCCCTGACTGCGTGAGGCCTGCCGGGCCGCCGGGGCGGGCGTGCGCGCATCGGTCTCCTGGTCGGCCTCGGCAGGGCCGAGCTCGCCGCGGTGCACCGCGGCCGCGATCGACGCGGTGACCAGCCCGTGGCTACGGATCCGCCTGCGCAGGAACGCGTCCAGCGTCTCCAAATCGGTGACCAGCCCACTGGTCACCGCCTCTTCCAGGCCGCCGGAATGCACGTGGCCGCCGGCGGGAAGTCGCGAGTCGGCCAGCATGAGAAGTGTTGCCAGCGCGGGCATGGTCTCAAAAAAGGAAATAGCGTTGCGCCATCGGCAGTTCGGCGGCGGGCTGTTCCGGCCAGACCTCGCCGTCGATGCGCACGGTAAAGGTGTCCGGGTCCACCTCGATGCTGGGCAGGGCATCGTTGAGCGGCAGCTGCGCCTTGCCGACCGCGCGGACGTCGCGGACCGCAACCAACGGCCTTGTCACCGCCAGCTCCTCGGCCAGCCCGGCCTCGACCGCCTGCGGCGCCACGAAATGCACGCAGGTCGCCGCCACGGTCGCCGGGGCGGCGCCGAACATCGGCCGCGGCAACACGGGCTGCGGGGTGGGAATGGACGCGTTGGCGTCCCCCATCGCCGCCCACGCGATCATGCCGCCCTTGATCACCAGATGCGGGCGAACCCCGAAGAACGCCGGCTGCCACAGCACCAGGTCGGCGAGCTTGCCCACCTCCACCGAACCGATCTCGCCGTCCATGCCGTGGGCGATCGCCGGGCAGATGGTGTATTTGGCGACGTAGCGTCGCACCCGGTTGTTGTCCGCCGCATCATCGCCCGGCAGCGCGCCGCGGCGGCGTTTCATCACATGCGCGGTCTGCCAGGTGCGCAGCACCGTCTCACCGATGCGCCCCATGGCCTGCGAGTCGCTGCCCATGATGGCGATCGCGCCCATGTCGTGCAGCACGTCCTCGGCGGCCATCGTCGCGGGCCGGATCCGGCTCTCGGCGAACGCCAGATCCTCGGGCACCGCGGGGTTGAGGTGATGGCAGACCATCAACATGTCCAGGTGCTCGTCGAGCGTGTTCGCCGTGTGCGGGCGGGTCGGGTTGGTGGAACTGGGCAGCACATTGGGCTCGCCGGCGACCCTGATGATGTCGGGCGCGTGCCCTCCGCCGGCGCCCTCAGTGTGATAGGTGTGGATCGACCGGCCGGCGATCGCGGCCAGCGTGTCCTCGACGAATCCCATCTCGTTGAGCGTGTCGGTGTGCAGCGCCACCTGAACGCCCGCGGCGTCGGCGACCGTCAGACAGGCGTCGATGGCCGCCGGCGTCGAACCCCAGTCCTCGTGCAGTTTGAAACCCGACGCGCCGCCGCGCAACTGCTCCCACAACCCCTCGGCGCTGACGGTGTTCCCCTTGCCCAGCAGCCCGAAGTTGACCGGCCAGCCGTCCAGCGCCTCTAGCATCCGGCCCAGATGCCAGGAGCCGGGCGTGACGGTGGTCGCCTTGCTGCCCTCGGCCGGGCCCGTGCCGCCACCGACGATGGTGGTGACACCGGAGCCGATCGCCTCGGGCAGCAGCTGCGGGCAGATCAGGTGCACGTGGGTGTCGACGGCGCCCGCGGTGAGAATCAGGCCATTGCCGCCGACGACTTCGGTGCAAGGACCGACCACCAGATCCGGGTGTACCCCCGACATGATCTCTGGGTTGCCCGCCTTGCCCAGCGCCACGATGCGGCCGTCACGAATCCCGACGTCGGCCTTGATGATTCCCCAATAGTCTAGGACGATCGCGCCGGTGATCACGGTGTCGGGCGCGCCTTCGGCCCGGGTGGTGCGGCCTTGGCCCATCGACTCGCGTAGCACCTTGCCGCCGCCGAACACCGCTTCGTCACCGGCCAGTTGTGGTCCCCCGCTGCGATCCTCGGTAATCTCCACCAGCAGGTCGGTGTCGGCCAGCCTGACCCGGTCGCCGGCGGTGGGGCCGTATACCAGGGCATAACGGTCCCGGGACAGTGACACCATCAGCGGTCCAGCCGCCCGGGAGGATCCAACGTCAGCCCGTGCACCTGGCGCCGTCCGCGCAGCGGAACCAGCCGCACCCGCTGGGGTAAACCGGGTTCGAAGCGCACGGCGGTCGCCGCGGGAATGTCCAGCCGGTAGCCGTGGGCGGCCGCGCGGTCGAACGACAACGCCTTGTTGGCCTGCGCAATATGGACGTGACTGCCGACCTGTACCGGGCGGTCACCGGTGTTGACGATCTCCATCTCGAGGCGCTGTGCGCCCGCGTTGATCTGGATATGGCCGCTGCCGTAAAGGATTTAGCCGGGAATCATGCGATCGGGTGGTGCACGGTGACCAACTTGGTGCCGTCGCGGAACGTCGCTTCCACCTGGTCGCCGTCGAGCATTTCCGGCACTCCCTCCATCACCTCGTCGCGGGTCAGCACGTCACAGCCGCTGGCCATCAACTCGGCGACCGTGCGGCCGTCCCGGGCGCCTTCCAGGACGTGGTCGGCGATGAGCGCCACCGCCTCGGGGTGATTCAGCCGCAACCCGCGGGCCCGGCGACGGCGTGCCAACTCGGCGGCGTAGGACACCAGCAGTCGGTCCTGTTCGTGCGGTGTCAGGCGCATATCCGAGGATCTTGCCACGCCACACCGACAGCGATATCCACAGCCCGGCCTGCTCAACCGTTTTCCGGTGCCGGCTCCAGGTTCTGCAACCGCACCTGACCGCGGGCCACCACCCGCTCGTTCACGTCGGCGATGGTGACCAGCCACAGCTGCTGGCGACGGCCGCGGTGAATCGGCTTGGCGACGCCGTACACGGTCCCGGAGCCGATGGCGCGCAGAAAGTCGGTGTTGTTGTTGACGCCCACCACGTTTCCGCCGCCCCGCGCGGCGAGCCAGGCGAAGGCCGACAAGCTGGCCATGCTCTCGACCATCGAGCAATACACACCGCCGTGCACGAGGCCCATCGGCTGCAGCAGCTTGGGGGTCACTTCCAGTTGGGCCCGGGCGCCATCCGGGCCGACATCGGTGTAACGCAGCCCCAGTTCGGTGTCGAACGGCGCGGTGAGATTCGGCGGCATGGCCGTGTTCGGGGGTTCCACGTTAGTTGTATCTACACGACACGGAAGCCCGGTGCCGAAGACGGCCGAGCCCCGCACCGGTCGCGGGGCTCGGCCGATCGGGTGGACGGGGGGTCACTGCAGCCCTCAGCACTCCGCCCGGCCCGTTGTCGTTCGACTACGGCCAGAATAGGCAAGGCTGCCCTAATTTCACAAGTGACGTGGCGCGTCTGCGCATCGGTGCGTTCGCAAGGCTGTCGCAAGCTGCCCGCTGGTTACGACACGCAGTAGTAAACCGGGGTACTCTTGCTTGAACCCCTTGAGGAGACGATCGAGCATGGTCAAGCTGACCCGGTTAGGGGATCTGGAACGTGCCGTGATGGATCACTTGTGGTCCGCACCGGAACCCCAGACCGTGCGGCAGGTCCACGAGGCGCTCTCGGCGCGACGCGACCTCGCGTACACCACGGTCATGACCGTGCTGCAGCGGCTGGCCAAGAAGAGCCTGGTCTCTCAGATCCGCGACGACCGCGCCCACCGATACGCGCCCGTCCACGGCCGCGACGAACTGGTTGCCGGGCTCATGGTCGACGCGCTCGCTCAGGCCGAGGACTCCGGCGGCCGCCGGGCCGCACTGGTGCACTTCGACGAGCGTGTCGGTGCCGACGAGGCCGACGCGCTTCGGCGCGCGCTTGCCGAACTCGAAGCAAACCAACGCAATGCGCCACCCGCTGGCGGAGCAACGGAGGGCTGAGGGAGCCTGGCGGCGTGTCCGCGCTGGCCTTCACCATTCTTGCGGTGCTGCTCGTCGCCCCGGCGCCGGCGCTGCTGGCGCGCGCGACGTGGCCCCTGCGCGCTCCGCGCGCCGCGATGGTGCTGTGGCAGGCCGTCGCCCTGGCGGCGGTGCTCTCGGCGTTCAGCGCCGGAATCGCGATCGCCAGCCGGCTGCTCATGCCCGGTCCCGACGGACGCCCCACGGCCGGCATCGCGGGCGACGCGGAGCGGCTCGGCTGGCGGCTGTGGAGCATCTACATCGCCGTTTTGGCGCTGACCGTGCTGGTCGGTGCGCGGCTGGTGGTCTCCGTCATGCGGGTGGTCATCGTCAACCGGCGCCGTCGGGCGCACCACCGCATGGTTGTCGACCTGGTCGGCGTCGATCGCGACGCGGCCCACGTCCAGCGGTGCCCGCGCATGCGCGACCTTCGCGTGCTGGGGGTGGAGCAACCCCTCGCCTACTGCCTGCCCGGGGTGCGCAGCCGGGTGGTGGTCAGCGAAGGGGCGCTGAGCATGCTCAACGGTGAGGAAGTCGCGGCAATCTTGACGCACGAGCGGGCGCACCTGCGGGCCCGCCACGACTTGGTGTTGGAAGCCTTCACCGCGGTGCACGCCGCCTTCCCGCGGGTCGTTCGCAGCTCCCACGCGCTGAGTGCGGTGCAGCTGCTCGTCGAGTTGCTGGCCGACGACGCCGCGGTGCGCGCCGGCGGTCCCGCTCCCCTGGCCCGCGCGCTGGTCACGTGTGCGTCGGGACGGGCGCCGTCGGGCGCGCTCGCCGTCGGCGGGCCCAGCACCGTGGTGCGGGTGCGTCGGCTCGCGGGGCGGGGCAACAGCATCGCCCTGGCGGCGGTGGCATACCTGGCCGCGACGACCATACTCGTGGTGCCGACCATCGCGCTGGCCGTGCCGTGGCTGACCGAGTTGCGGCGGCTTTTCGGTCTGTAGCGCCGGGTGGGGCGAAACGCTTTGGACCACCGTTTCTCCGCTGTGCCAGACTGTGTCGGAAAGGCTTGCAACAAAGGTTCTCCCAACCGAAAGGCGCCAAGGACATGAGGTCGTCGGACACCGGGACGAAACCCGAGAGGGAGCCGAATTCCAAGACTGGTACCGCGCAGATCGGCGTCACCGGCCTGGCCGTGATGGGCTCGAACATCGCCCGCAACTTCGCCCGCCACGGCTACACGGTGGCGCTGCACAACCGGACCGTCGCCAAGACCGACGCGCTGCTCAAAGAGCACGGCGACGAGGGCAGATTCGTGCGCTCGGAGACCATCGCGGAGTTCCTGGACGCGCTGCAGAAGCCGCGCCGGGTGCTGATCATGGTCAAGGCCGGTGAGGCGACCGATGCGGTCATCGGCGAGCTCGCCGGCGCGATGGAACAAGGCGACATCATCGTCGACGGGGGCAACGCCCTCTACACCGACACCATCCGCCGCGAGAAGGCCATGCGGGAACGGGGCCTGCACTTCGTGGGCGCCGGCATCTCCGGTGGTGAGGAGGGCGCGCTGAACGGGCCGTCGATCATGCCCGGCGGCCCGGCCGAGTCCTACACGTCGCTGGGCCCGCTGCTCGAGGAGATCTCCGCGCACGTCGACGGCGTGCCGTGCTGCACCCACATCGGCCCCGACGGCGCCGGCCACTTCGTCAAGATGGTGCACAACGGCATCGAGTACTCCGACATGCAGCTGATCGGCGAGGCCTACCAGCTGCTGCGCGACGGGCTCGGCAAGACCGCCGGGGAGATCGCCGATGTCTTCGACGAGTGGAACTCCGGCGAGCTGGACAGCTACCTGGTCGAGATCACCGCGCAGGTACTGCGTCAGACCGACGCCAAGACCGGCAAGCCGCTCGTCGACGTCATCGTGGACGAGGCCGAGCAGAAGGGCACCGGGCGCTGGACGGT
>JAQTVU010000173.1 GCA_028706695.1 Mycobacterium sp. | reverse complement strand
CGCCCTGCCCGCATGGTCGCACACTCACGCCTCGAAGCGGTAACCCATCCCGGATTCGGTCAGCAGATGCTTGGGATGTGACGGGTCGTCTTCTAGTTTTCGTCGCAGTTGCGCCAAATAGACACGCAGGTAATGGGTTTCGGTGGCATATCCGGGCCCCCACACCTCTTTGAGCAGTTCCTCGCGGCCGACCAGCTTGCCCCGGTTACGGGCCAGCACCTCGAGCACGCCCCACTCGGTCGGCGTGAGATGCACCTCGACCCCGCTCTTGGTGACCTTCTTGGCGGCGAGGTCGACGGTGAACGCGTCGGTTGCGATGACCGGCTCATCAATTTCGGACCCGGTGGCGCTGCGACGCACCGCGGCCCGCAGCCGGGCCAGGAACTCGTCCATGCCAAAGGGTTTGGTGACGTAGTCGTCGGCGCCCGCATCCAGGGCCTGTACCTTGTCCGAGGAGTCGGTGCGCGCCGACAACACGATCACCGGTGCGTTGAGCCAGCCGCGCAGCCCGGCCAGCACCTCGATACCCGAGATGTCGGGCAGGCCGAGGTCGAGGACCACCACGTCGGGCTTGTGCTCGGCCGCGGCGCGTAGCGCCCCGGCGCCGGTCGAGGCGGTGATGACCTCGTAGCCGCGCACCGTCAGGTTGATGCGCAGTGCACGCAGAATGTGCGGCTCGTCGTCGATCACCAACACGCGGGTCATCGGCGCCGCTCCTCCTCATCGCTGCGCTTTGCATCGTCGTCGCCGCGGGTCATCGGCGCCGCTCCTCCTCATCGCTGCGCTTTGCATCGTCGTCGGCGCGGGTCATCGGCGCCGCCGGCGGTGCGGCCAGCTCCACCACCACCGTGACTCCGCCCCCCGGGGTGTCGCCGGCCTGGATGGTCCCGCCCATGGCTTCGACGAAGCCCCGCGCCACCGACATGCCCAGGCCCACGCCGGTGGTGTTGTCGTGATCGCCGAGGCGCTGGAAGGCCTCGAAGATCTGATCCTCGGCCCCGTGCGGGATGCCGGGGCCCTCGTCGATGACGTTGATCAGCACCCGATCGCCGACCTGCCCCGCGTTGACCCGCACCACGGAGTTGGGCGCGTAGCGCAGCGCATTGTCGATCAGATTGGCAAAGACCCGCTCCAGCAGCCCGGCGTCTGCCAGCACGACGGCGTCGCCGACGTCGACCTTGACCCGATCGATCGCCGACCGGAAGAAGCCGGTGGCGCCCTTGCCGATACTGAGCAGCGCGCGCTGCACCGTCTCCTCCAGGTACACTCGGCGCAGGTCCGGGCGCACCACGCCGGCGGCCAACCGGGACGAGTCGAGCAGGTTTCCGACCAGCGCGGTCAGCTGGTCGATCGACTCCTCGATGGTGGCCAGCAGCTCGGCAGTGTCCTCGGGGGAGAAGGCGACGTCCTCGGCGCGCAGGCTGGACACCGCCACCTTGGCCGCCGCCAGCGGGGTGCGCAGGTCGTGGCTGACCGCGGACAACAGCGAGCGGCGCAGCTCGTCGGCCCGCACGATCGCCTCGGCGCGGCTGGCCTCTTCGGCCAGCTCCCGCTGCCTGATCAGACCCGCGGCCTGCTTGGCCACCGCGCCCAGCACCCGGCGATCGCGCGCCGAGAGCTTTCTGCCGGCCAACAGCATCCAGAACTCGTCGTCGCCGACCTCAATCGCGGTATCGGCTGAATCGACCGTCACACAGGGGGCTTCGCCGACACAGGCGACGAGGTAGCTTTTCTTTCCGCCGGCGTGCTCCGCGGCACCGGGCTCGCGCAGCATGCTGACCGCGCGCTGGGCATACGTCTCGCGCACGCGTTCCAGCAGGGTCTCCAGGTCTGCGCCGCGCAGCACCGACCCGGCGAACAGCGTCAGCAGTTCCGCTTCCTGGGAGGCGCGCCGGGCCTCGCGGCTGCGTTTGGCCGTGCCGTCGACGATGACCGCGACCGCGACCGCGATCAGCAGCAGAACCAATTCCGTGATGGCGCTGTTGGGTTCGGCGATGGTGAAGCTGCGCCGTGGCGGAATGAGAAAGTAATTCAACAGCATCCCGGACAGCACCGCCGAAAGAGCCGCGGGCGCAACGCCGCCCAGCAGGCCCACCAACAGCACGCCCACGAAGAACAATGCGGTCTCGCCACCGGTGTCCAGATACGGGTCCAGCCCCGTGACGATGATCGCGCAGATCACCGACGGCACGCTGAAAGCCGCCAGCCAGGACCTGACCCGGCGCTCGCGGCTCGAGAGCGACGCCGCGCGAAAGCCGCGCTTGGACTCCCCGTGCGTGACCAGGTGCACGTCGATCTTTCCGGACCGTTCGACGACCGCCGAACCGATGCCCTCCTCGAAGATCCGCGCCCACCGCGACCGCCGGGATGTGCCGATCACGAGTTGGGTGGCGTTCATCTCGCGAGCGAAGTCGAGCAGCGCGGTGGGCACGTCGTCCCCGACCACGGTGTGCATGGAGGCGTTGAGGCTGTTGGCCAACTCACGGATCTTGCCCATCCGGGCTTCGGACAAGCCGGCCAGCCCGTCACCGCGGATGACATGCACCACCATCAGTTCGGCGCTCGATTTCGAGGCGATCCGGGAGGCGCGCCGCACCAACGTCTCGGATTCCGGACCGCCGGTGACCGCCACCACGACTCGCTCCCGGGCCTCCCACGTTTCGGTGATCTTGTGGTCCGACCGGTATGTGGCCAGCGCGATGTCCACTTGGTCGGCCAGCCACAGAAGCGCCAATTCCCTTAGCGCCGTCAGGTTTCCGCGACGGAAGTAGTTCGACAAGGCCGCGTCGATCCGCTCCGGCGCGTAGACGTTTCCGTGGGAGAGCCTGCGCCGCAACGCTTCCGGTGTGATGTCGATGAGTTCGATCTGCGAGGCTTGCCGCACGATCGAATCCGGGATCGTCTCCTGCTGCTCGATGCCGGTGATCTGCGCGACGACATCGTTGAGGCTTTCCAGGTGCTGGACGTTGACGGTGGAGATCACGGTGATTCCCGCGTCGAGCAGTTCCTCGACGTCTTGCCAGCGTTTGGCGTTTGTGCTGCCCGGTGTGTTGGTGTGGGCCAGCTCGTCGACCAGCACGACCTGCGGGCGGCGGGCCAGCACGGCAGGCACGTCGAGTTCGGGGAAGCTGCTGCCGCGGTATTGGATGTAGCGCGGGGGTATGACTTCGATGCCCTCAAGCATCTCAGCGGTTTTCGCCCGCCCGTGGGTTTCCACCACGCCGGCCACCACGTCGGTGCCGCGCTCCAGCCGTCGATGTGCCTCGCCGAGCATCGCGAACGTCTTGCCGACGCCCGGCGCCGCGCCGAGGTAGATGCGCAGCTCGCCGCGCTTGCGAGGGTGGTCCGGTGGGCTGACGTCGGTCACGTCCCCATCATCCCCCTCCGCGCTAGCCGGTGACCGGATACCTGTGGTCGAGTTGCAGGTTGAGCTGCAGCACGTTGACGCATGGCTCGCCGAGGAAGCCCAGGGCACGGCCAGTTCGGTTCTGCGCCACCACCTGGCGTATTTGATCCGGGCTGACGTGTCGCGCCTTTGCCACCCGGTCGACCTGGATGTCGGCGTAGGCGGGCGAGATGTCCGGGTCCAGGCCACTGCCGCTGGCATTGACCGCGTCGGCGGGCACCGCCGGGTCGGCCGGCGCGGCGCCGCGAATGGGCACGATCTGGCCGATCGCGTAGTCGTCGTGTGATTGGGGGCCGTACTTGGCGCACTCAACCCGCACCCCCTCATACGTGGTCAGGAACGGCACCGGGGTCGTGCGACAAGGTTCGTTGACACTGACCACCCGGGTGGGGTGCACGACGTTGCCGTGGGTGTCGCGGGGGCCGAGCACCGAAAGCACTGCTCCCACACCGCCGCCCGTGCAGAACGGACGTGACCCGTCGACACCCTCGAGCTTGCCTACGGCGACGCTGCGCGAGCACACCTGCGTCAGCAGACTCGGTTTGAAGCCGGCGTCGGCCGCGGACTTGCCGGCCGCCAGCTGCGACGGGTCGGCGGGGGTGTCCACGATGCTTTCCGGGCCGAGGTTGCTCGCTCCCGACGACAGTGGGTCGTAGCCGTCGCCGGCCGCCGAGGGGCGGCCCTGGAAGTACTGGGGCAGCGCGTTGCCATCGGAGTCGGTGAACAGCTGACCGATCAGCCGGCTGCCGACCGGCGTGCCGTTGGCGGCGAGCATCGAACCCTCGGCTTTGTCGTGCAGGCCCGGAATCTGCGCGACGAGCCAGATGAAAAGGGGATAGGCCAGGCCGGTGATCGCCGTGAGGACCAGCAACGCCCGAAAGGCCGCCCAGTGTATGCGAACGAAATTGGTGAACTGCATGTCAGGACATCCCGGGGACGAATTGGACGATCAGATCGATCAGCTTGATGCCGATGAAGGGCGCGACGATGCCACCCAAGCCATATATGGACAGGTTGCGGCTCAACAGCTTTGAGGCGCTGCTCGGTGTGTAGCGGACCCCGCGCAGCGACAACGGGATCAACAGCACGATGATGATCGCGTTGAAGATGACCGCCGACAGGATCGCCGACTGCGGGCTGTGCAGCCGCATGATGTTGAGCAGATCCAGCCCGGGGAACAGCGCGACGAACATCGCCGGGATGATGGCGAAGTACTTCGCGATGTCGTTGGCGATCGAGAAGGTGGTCAGCGCCCCGCGGGTGATCAGCAACTGCTTGCCGATCTCGACGATCTCGATGAGCTTGGTGGGGTCGGAGTCGAGGTCGACCATGTTGCCGGCCTCTTTGGCGGCTGACGTGCCGGTGTTCATGGCCACGCCCACGTCGGCCTGCGCCAGGGCCGGCGCGTCGTTGGTGCCGTCGCCGGTCATCGCGACCAGCTTGCCGCCTTGCTGCTCGCGCTTGATCAGCGCGAGCTTGTCCTCGGGCGTCGCCTCGGCCAGGAAGTCGTCCACACCGGCCTCGTCGGCGATCGCCTTGGCGGTCGACGGATTGTCGCCGGTGATCATCACCGTCCGAATGCCCATCCGACGCATCTCGTCGAACCGGTCCCGCATCCCCTGTTTGACGACGTCCTTGAGGTGGATGACGCCGAGCACCGCCGCCACGCCGTCGTGGCTCTCCCCGACAACCAGGGGCGTGCCACCGCCCGCGGCGATGCCGTCGACGAGGACGCCGAGCTGGTGGGGCACCGTGCCGCCCTGGCTGCGCACCCATCCCGCAACCGAGCTGGCCGCGCCCTTGCGCAGCCGGTGCCCATCGACGTCATCGAGATCGACACCCGACATCCGGGTCGCGGCGGAGAAGGCCACCCAATGGGCTTGGGCGAGTTCACCTGGCGTGCGCGCGCGCAGCCCGAAATGCTGTTTGGCGAACACCACGACCGAACGCCCTTCCGGTGTCTCGTCGGCCAGGCTGGACAACTGCGCGGCATCGGCCAGCCGCTCGGGGGAGACACCGGAGAGCGGGACGAAGGCGGCGGCCTGCCGGTTGCCCAGGGTGATGGTGCCCGTCTTGTCGAGCAGCAGCGTGTTGACGTCACCGGCGGCTTCGACCGCCCGCCCGGACATGGCGAGCACGTTGCGCTGCACCAGCCGGTCCATGCCGGCGATGCCGATGGCTGACAGCAGCGCCCCGATCGTCGTGGGGATCAGGCACACCAGCAACGACACCATCACGATCCCGGTGACACCGTTGGCGCCCAGCGCCTGGCTGTTCGGCACGCCCGGGTTGTTGAGCTTGGAGTAGATCGCCAGCGGCTGCAGGGTCGCGACGGCGAAGAGGAAGATGATCGTCAAGGCGGCCAGCAGGATGTTCAGCGCGATCTCGTTGGGAGTTTTCTGCCGATTCGCACCCTCGACGAGCGCGATCATCCGGTCGATGAAGCTTTCCCCGGGCTTCTGGGTGATCTTGACGATGATGCGGTCGCTGAGCACGGTGGTGCCGCCGGTCACCGCCGAGCGGTCGCCGCCGGACTCGCGGATGAC